>CP131612.1:3000000-3300000 GCA_030686115.1 Psychrobacter cibarius | reverse complement strand
GGAATGCTATTAGAAAAATACTGCCAGCATCATCATCCTGATATCAATGTACTGCGTCCCGATTTGAATAAATCGCCACAAGACGTGTTCGATAAACTGATAAGTCTAGTTGAGGAATGGGGCAGCGACTCAAAAGTTGTATTCGTTGGTAGCTCATTGGGTGGCTATTTTTCTACCTTGGTGAGCAACCATACAGGCTGTGCGGCTTTACTATTAAATCCTAGTACTCAGCCACATGTGACATTACAGCGCTTTGCTCATGACTTACTTTTAAATAATGATAGTAATGAAGGTCAAGGCGAAGATGAATTGCCAAAGAATCAAATTCTCTATACGACTACTGGCGGTTGGGATATTACTTCTGCGGATTTGCAATGGTTTGCAGATCATCAGTTATCAGAAATTCATTATCCTAAAAAAATTGCTGTATTTATCAAAGAAGGCGATGAGTTATTAAATCCTGAATTGTCTAAAGCCTTTTATCAACAGCAAGGGAGTACGGTTATTTTACAAGCGGGTGGCGATCATCGGTTTAGTGACTTTGGTGAGCAGTTGCCGATGGTGATAAATATGCTACAAGATTTAGTATGAGTCTAAACAGGCGACATTATATGACGTGAGCGATGGACTATTAACCTTAACGTCGCTATTTTTGGTTATAATGGTTGAATAGAATTAATCAGACATGAATCGTTAAGGATGCATTTGTGAGTCAATATAATGCGCAATCGTTAGAAGTTTTAGAAGGGCTTGAGCCAGTACGTCGTCGTCCAGGTATGTATACCGACACCACCCGCCCAAACCATTTGGCGCAAGAAGTTATCGATAACTCAGTCGATGAGGCATTGGCGGGTTATGCTAAAACCATCAAGGTGCAACTGCATAGTGATGGCTCGTTGTCTGTCGAAGATGACGGGCGTGGTATGCCGACTGATATTCATCCTGAATTCAATCAATCGGGCATTGAGCTGATTTTAACTCGCTTACATGCTGGTGGGAAGTTTTCGACTTCTAATTATGAAGTGTCAGGCGGTCTGCATGGTGTGGGTATCTCTGTCGTCAATGCGTTATCAACACGTGTTGAGGTGACGGTATGGCGTGATAGTACACAGTTTGATATGGCGTTTGAAAATGGCGCACCAGTTACGCCGTTGACTGAAGCAATCAGCTCAAACAAACGCAAACGTGGTACCAGAGTGCATTTTTGGGCAGATGGTCGCTTTTTTGATACGCCTAAATTTAATGTAAAACAGCTCAAGCACAATCTAAAAGCCAAAGCGGTATTGGCAGCTGGGCTGACGATTGAATTTGTTGATGATATTAATAATGAAAAGGTGGTTTGGCAGTTTACTGACGGAGTGGTCGAATATCTAAGCGAACAGTTGGATGGTTTAGAAACCTTACCTGAAGCACCGTTTTATTATAATTACGATGCGAAAGCGGGCGAACGTGCTGCTATTACCTTTGCCTTGTCTTGGTTACCTGATGGTGGCACGCCGATTCAAGAAAGCTATGTGAACCTTATCCCGACGGCTCAGGGCGGTACGCACGTCAATGGACTGCGTACTGGTATCTTAGAGGCCTTACGTGAGTTTTGCGATATTCATAATTTGCTACCACGGAGTGTCAAGTTAACGGCAGAAGATGTCTGGGATGGGGTGAACTATATTCTGTCGCTTAAATTTTCTGAACCGCAGTTTTCAGGTCAAACCAAAGAGCGCTTATCTAGCCGCGAAGCTGCTGGGGCAGTACAGACATTGGCAAAAGATGCCTTTAGTCTGTGGTTAAATCAGCATGCCGATATGGGTACTCAAATCGCAGAGCTGGCGATTAATAAAGCTGGACGTCGTCTCAAGTCTGCCAAAAAAGTCGCCCGTAAGAAAATCACGCAAGGTCCTGCATTGCCGGGTAAGTTGGCAGACTGTCGTGGTGATTTGCGTGATGGTGCTGAGCTGTTTTTAGTAGAAGGGGATTCTGCGGGCGGTAGTGCTAAGCAAGCACGCGATCGCCACTATCAGGCGATTTTACCTTTGCGTGGGAAAATTCTAAATACGTGGGAGGTGTCATCAGATACGGTGTTATCGAGTCAAGAGATTCATGATATCGCTATTGCTATCGGTGTCGATCCTGCATCTGACGATCTGTCTGAGCTGCGTTATGACAAAGTCTGTATCTTAGCGGATGCGGATTCTGATGGTCTGCATATCGCCACGCTGATTTGCGCCTTATTTGTGAAGCATTTTCCTGCCTTGGTGGATGCGGGTCATTTATTTGTCGCCATGCCGCCATTGTATCGCGTGGATGTGGGCAAAGAGGTGCATTATGCGTTAGATGAGCCTGAGCTTCAGCACATTTTGGCCAATGTGACGGGCAATAAAAAAGCGCAGATTACCCGTTTTAAAGGCTTGGGTGAAATGAGTGCAGAGCAGTTACGTGAGACGACCATGAACCGTGATACTCGGCGTTTAGTTCAGCTAGATATGGATGACATGGTGCTGACCAATAGCGTGATGGATATGCTGCTGGCTAAAAAACGTGCTGCTGATCGCAAGGTTTGGCTTGAGAATAAAGGCAATTTGGCTGACATATCCTAATGGGCTTGATGGATATGTCCATCAATAGCTATATATTTATATAAGTTTATAAACCGGTAAGCTGGCAAGCAATAAAAGCCTATAAAATTCAATTTAGTTGTATAAGCTTAATGTTATTATGTAGGTATCTTTTATTATGTGGTGCCGTCATGACATCAAAGTTGTTTAATCGCTCAAAAACTGCTGCTTCTAAGTCTGTAGATTCTAAAATATTGCCCAAGCTTAGTAAAAAGCAGCTGGGTAGTTTAGTCCCGAAACGCGGTAATAAAATTGCGCCAGTGATTGCCTCAGCTATGCTAAAAGCTGCGGGTTGGCGTACAGTTGGAGAGATTCCAAATATTTCACAAGCCGTAGTTTTAGCGCTGCCGCATACTTCGAATATCGACGGGGTTTATGCGATACCCAGTTTATTCGCCCTAGATTTAAAAATCAGTATTATGGGTAAGCATACCTTATTTAAAGTGCCCGTATTTGCTCAGCTATTAAGCTGGATAGGGGTCATTCCCGTTGATCGTAGTGATAAAGGCTCAGTGCTGCAAGCAAGTATTGATAAGTTCAAAACAGGTAAGCCACTATTTTTGGGTTTAGCACCAGAAGGTACTCGTCAATATACTGAAACTTGGAAATCAGGCTTCTATTATTTAGCAGTGGGCGCTGGTGTACCTATTTTGCCAGTAGCGATGGATTACAAAACCAAAGAGATACGCTTTATGTCGTTGGTTCATCCTAGTGGTGATATCGAAGCCGATTTACCAAAAATTTATGCTCAGTATAAAGGGGTGATACCAAGACATCCCGAGCGCTTATCTCAACCATTACAAGATATCAATAATTCAGCTGAATAAAGTTTTTAAATGAGTTATGAGTATCTGTATTATATTAAGACCTCCAGACAGGTTAATGTCAGGGGGTCTTTTGTTTGTGAGGATGAATCTTAAGAATGGCTAAAAAACTAAGCATTGAGTTAGCTGTTGAACGTACTCACCCCGCCATCGACAGGTAAATTCATACCAGTAATGATGGCAGCGTCATCACTGGCTAAAAACATCACAGCGGCGGTTACATCAAACGGTGTCGCTGTCTTCCCTAGTGGAGAGTGGGTAATAAATGGATTTGGACTGATATCCGTTGCCACCAATCCAGCAGATACGGCATTAATACGTACATTATTTGGTATATTCTCTAATGCCAGCTTCTTTGTAATATCAGACAAATCCCTTTGCCTAGCTTTATATGTCTTCATATTCCAGTCTGCTGATATCTCCGTTAGCGTTGACACATTAACGATATTGCCTTGTGTTTTTATCAGTTCTGGAATAACTGACTGATGAATGCCAACCGCAGTATCTATATTGACCATCACATCAATATGTTTATATTTATCGCGTACATGCTTTATTAATCTTGCCGTTTGGGTCAGATCATTAATGTCACTGGTCACGGTAAGGTGGTTACCTGTATTGATCCATGTATGATCCTGTGGCAGATCCTCGTAGATGTATTCTAAAATATCGTTATTAATACCAACGATTATACAATTCGCTCCTTCTTGTGCAAACCTAAGCGCCGTTGCACGACCAATATCAGAATCTGCACCTGTTATAATGACAGTTTTTTCTTTAAAGCGCTTCATAACGTTCAATCCTTTTTATTATATGATGGTCATTAAATAATTTTAATAAATGTCTCTAAAAAATGTAATCAAAGGCAGCCCATAAGCGATAAGTTTGACTGCAAATCATGCTACTTTGCTATTATCATAACAACTCATTGCCCTGAAAGCGACTGCATTTAATAAGGCTTATTTTGTTAAGTTTTTCGTTGGTAGCCTGTCGTTATAGCAAAAACATTTGCGAATATTCAACATGCTCTAGTGTTATGCTCATCAATAGCAACTTACCATACAACGCGTCCATTCGATAATAAAAGGTTAACACTGTGTCTGACTCATCTATTACCCTATCTGATAATGATTGTCTTGTTAATGAGTTGACCTGCTATTTGCAGAAAGATGCTGTAGATATTGCTTTGACCAATATGCAGCATCTTGAGCATAAATATGACGCGTATTACCGTGCTCAGCAGTATCACTATCAATTGCCACTGGGTAACCTATCATTACTTGAGCTCATATTGTATTTGCCTGCTAAAAGTAGTCTGGTCGATATTGAAGCTGCGCGTGTGGCGGTAGTAAAGGCCGCGCTCATATGGCACAAGACATATCTCACTCAGCATAAAAATAACGCCAACATGAGCCATAATGTTTTAGTTTTTGATATTCAGCTCACCGATAAAGCTGAAGAAATCAATAAAATTAAGATAAATAACCAGCAACGACAACTTCTAAAACGGCTCACTCATGGTTTTGGTGTCCGCTATTTTATGGAAGATTTGGTGGTGGATATGAGCGACAGTATGCAGCAGCTACAAGTTTTTAGCTGGCATGACTGGCAGGCGATATTAGCAAGCCTACAAGCACCATGCGAGTTATGGCGGTTTTTGCATTATCGTTTAGGGCAATTACAGTATTCAGCCAGTAATCATGTCGCTAGCTTTGAATCAGAAGCAGGTCTAGTCACTCAGTTTTTACATAGCCCAACTTTATTTACGGACGCTATCGCAATAGATAATGCACTCATCAAATACGAGGTGCAAGATGAGCCCAATCCTGCATTAGTCGCTATGACGCTTGCCTACAAAAACAAAAGCACGACTGCGCAGATGTATCATCAGCATATGGCGCAAGCGGCAGCTCTGTGGTCGCAGCTAAGCACCCAAATGATAGAGATGCTCGATGAAGAAGTACTAGACAATGCTGATAAAGAGACACTAGGAATAAAACGCTGTTATTGGCAACAGCAGCTATTGGACGAGTCTTTATTTTCGCGCCATGAGCTGGTTCGAACTCTATATAGGCATCCTAAACAAGCACATGGTCTGCAAAAAGAAGGTTATGTCGTCCATCAGCACTCTTATGAGAGCTTGGGACGGCATTATGTATTAATATTTTATGGACAAGATGTTGAGAGTCAGCACAGTAAACAGGCTATTCAGCCAAACTTAGCAAAGATTGCACAGGATGTTGCGAGCCGCCTGCCAATAGCCGAGCTGCATCATGTGATTGTATTGGGCATTGATTTTATTGACGAGTCTAATGACACCTTTATTGATATCGACTTATGGATTCAACCCGTTGATCCGATGACCCAACGTGAACGGCAGCTGACCAAGCAATTACAGCGCTTAAAACAACAGCATAAAAAGCAAACGACAATTAACTTATCAGCAAGTAAAAATGAGCCAATGCGAATGCAATTAAATTTGAATATACCTGCACGGAAGACCAAGTCCTGAATATGATTTTACAGCGATGTTTTGTAGCGAGTCTTTCATAGAAACTAAATTTACGCCATAAAAAAAGACAGCCTAGGCTGTCTTTTTTATTCAAAATATATCGTTAACGATGACTTATTTTAAGTCATTATTATCAATATCAGTAAAGCCTTTATTACTTGGCGCTAGATTTGAACCAGTGTCGATATCGTCATCACTTGTTTCAACATGAGTGATATCTACATGACCCGTACCAAGATTGTTGGTATCGACAGTGCTAGTAGGTAAGTCACTAGTCATTGTACCTGAAGCAGCAGGAGTGTTCTCTCGAACTGAGTCAGCAACTTTTTCTTGTGTACTTGAGCTAGTATGAAGAGCAGATTTCGCTTTAGCTTCTTCACGTTCTTTGTCCATTTTATCCTGCATTTTACGTAGGAAACGGGCAGCGGCTTCTTGACCACCAAGACCAAATGAAAGGGCAAAGGCTACTGCTACGGCACCTAGTGTTAGACCAAAGGCTAGGTTAACGATAGAATCAGCAATACCCATCGCTTTTAGACCCATGGCAAGTACTAAACCCATGATTAGTACACGGACGATGTTTGCTAAGAATTGTGAGCCTTGCTCAGAACGCTCAACGACACCTGCAATGATATTGGCAAGCCAGAAGCCAATAAATAGGATAATTGCGCCCAAGATAATGTTGGCACCAAACGCAATAAACATGGCGATAATGGCTGAGATAGGCTCAAAACCTAGTAAGTCAGCGGCGGCAATTGAGGCAAATAACATCGCAAAGAAGATAATCGCATAACCAACAAGGTCAGAGACTCTCTTGTCGCCCATCGTTTCTTGTAAACCAACTTTCGCAGGCAATTGGTTAATCTCAGTGTTTTCGATCAAACCTTTGAGGATATTGGCAACCATGCGTACCACATAGAAGGTCACGACTAAAATCGCAACCGCCATAAAGATGTTTGGCAGTGCTTCCATGATTTTGTTCAGCATGTTTGTCGCAGGACGAGCAATCACTTCAATTTTTAATGCATTTAATGCAGCAATAATAGTTGGAATGATCACTACTAAAAATGCCAATGAACCAGCGATATTAGGTAAGCTATTTTTTTCGCTTAAACCTGCTTTTGTAGCCAATTCTTGAACATTAAAAGTAGAAACAAGATTAGTCACAATGCCGCGTACCACTTTGGCAATGATATAACCGACGACAAAGACAACACCTGCAATGAGGATGTTAGGAATAAAGCTAAAGATTTTATCAACCATGTTAGTCAATGGAGCAAATAAACCATCAAGCTCTAATTTCCCCAATACCATCGTTAAAACAACCAACAAGATGAACCAATAAACCATATCGGCAATCGTGCTACTCATCGGTTTTACACCTGCTTGAGCACTTAAACGCTCATCCATTGACGTTTTCGCCAATGCCGCGTTGATAGCTGTGCGTGCAACAGTAGCCAAGACCCAACCAATAATACCCACAGCGATAGCGCCGATAAGATTAGGGATAAATGCTAGGACTTGATTGACCATATTTGCAAACGGTGTCGAGATTGAGTTCAAATTCAATTGATTCAGCGCCCCAGAAATCGCGATGATAAAGATGAACCAAAATACAATCTTAGAGATAATACCTTCTAAATCGTAGGTCTTACCCGTTGAAGAGTTCATGCGTTGGTTCAGATTGACTCTAGATAATACATTACGAACCAGTGCTGCGATACCCAGTGCCACTAGCCAACCAATAATAAATATTAAAATAGCACCAATAATAGAGCCGATAGGCCCACCAAGATAACCGTTAAAAGATGTGTACATTGGATTCATCTTATCCTCCTTTAATCATCATACGAAAGCCACTCAACAATATCATCAGTACAGCTAGTGTTGAGCGAAACCAATACATAGATGGTTATAATTAATAGTATTTTTAAAATAAGTTATGCGGTGATATTATAATTTTTGAGTAGGTAACCTTATCAAAAAACCTTATCAAAAAACGTTGGTTTCCCTCGTGTTGATTGCCTTACTGCCAATGTTAATCATCCATGATAAAGACGTACACTCGGTTACTTATCACCTTAACTCATTTAGCTTAGCTGATGTATTAGTAGATTTAAAGATAGAAAGCTTAACGTGTTACTGTATTTGTGTGATAACTTGTTATTATGATGAGAAATATTAACATAGACTGTACATTCGCCCGATAATTTGACGGCAACCATGGTTCCTAAAACTAAGATTTGTTATTATAGGAACATGTGACATCTCGCCACTATCCTTACAATTTGAGAGTACTTTATGAAAAAAATCACTACTTTAAGCGTTGGTGCACTTGCTAGTGCTATGTTGTTGGTAACAGGCTGTAGCACAAATAACGGTAACCAAGAGACAGCTGCAAAAAGTGTTTCAATCACCGAGCAAAGCTCAGCAAATGAAAAAGTAGGTTATAGCTTAGGCTTCATGATGGCTGAAGGTAACAAAGAAGCGGTCGGTGACCTAAATCTTGATACCTTTGAAAAAGGCTTCCGTGATGGTTATGAAGGCAACGAATCAGCATTGACCCAAGAACAAATGCAGGAAGTGTTGACGACTTATCAAAAAGAGCAAGAAGAAAAGTTTGTTAAAGACATGGAAACAAAAGCTGGAGAAAACAAAACCAAAGGCGCTGCATTCTTAGCAGAAAATGCTAAAAAAGAAGGCGTCAAAGAAACGGCTTCTGGCTTACAGTACAAAGTTATCACCGCAGGTACGGGTAAATCACCAAAAGCGACTGACGTGGTTGAAGTAAACTACGAAGGTAAGTTAATCGATGGTACGGTATTTGATAGCTCTTATGAGCGCGGTGAGCCAATTGAGTTCCCGTTGAACCAAGTCATCGCTGGCTGGACAGAAGGTCTACAGCTGATGAAAGAGGGCGGCAAATACGAATTTTATATCCCATCAGATATTGCTTATGGTGAAGCGGGTAACGCAGGTATCGAGCCTAACAGCACGCTTATCTTTACGGTTGAGCTATTAAAAGTAAAATAATACTTAGTACACACCCTAGTGAACAGTGTTAAAAAATAAAGTCATAAAAAAGCCCTCATAATATTATGAGGGCTTTTTTATGACTAGAATTTAAGTATCTAAAGAGTTTTTTGAAAGACTTTAGAATTACGACCATTATGGTATTTTTCTTGACGCGATGCAGGTAGCGCGCTGGCCTCGACTTCGGCAAAGCCTTGCTCGACGAACCAATGTGCCGTCCGTGTCGTTAACACAAACAACTTGTGCAGACCATGACTGCGCGCTTGTTGCTCTAAAAATGCCAGTAAGTCTGCACCGCGACTACCGCTACGATAATCGGGATGTACGGCGACACAGGCAACTTCTGCTGATTCTGTATCCAATGGATATAGCGCCGCGCAGCCTAAAATCATACCATCACGCTCGATGACACTATAATTATCAATCTCTTGCTCTAAGCGTTCGCGTGAGCGGCTGACTAATATGCCTTGCTCTTCTAGCGGTGATAATAGCTCAATCAGTCCGACCACATCGTCAATATTAGCACGACGAATCTCTTCGTAAGGGTCATGGCTGATAAGAGTACCAGAGCCATCACGAGTGAATAACTCTTCTAATAAGGCACCGTCTTTGGCATACGAGATAATATGGGTGCGATGGACGCCTTGGCGGCAGGCCAAACTGGCACAATTTAAGAAATAATTAATCTCGCAATTTAAATCACGATCACGTAAGAAGCGATCGACTTCATTAGGAATCATCTCCCTTAATAAGCGATCATCGTCATTGATGCCTGCTTCTTCACCCAAGAAGATAAGCTTATCAGCACCCAGTGCCACGGCTGCACTGAGCGCCACGTCTTCAGCTAGCAAATTAAAGACTTCACCAGTTGCTGAATAACCCATTGAGCCTAAAATTACAATATGGTCGTGTAGCAGGTTGTTTTTGATGGCTTCAACATCGATAGAGCGCACTTCGCCAGTCATTTGGTAATCGATACCATCACGAATACCATAAGGACGTGCGGTCACAAAATTGCCTGAAATGGCATCGATGCGTGAACCATACATAGGTGAATTGGCCAGTCCCATCGACAGCTGCGCTTCGAGTTGCAGACGAATAGCGCCTACCGCTTGTAAAATAGCAGGCATCGCCACGCGCGGTGTAATTCGAATGTCTTGATGCAGTGGGGAGGTAATGTCAGCATCTTTTAAGTTCTTTTCGATTTGCGGTCGCGCTCCATGTACCAATACCAGCTTGATACCTAAGCTATGCAGTAGCGCAAAATCATGAATAAGGGTGCTGAAATTTGGATGATTGACCGCCTCACCACCAAACATAATCACGAACGTTTTGCCGCGATGGGTATTGATGTAGGGGGCGGAGTTACGGAACCAATAGACGTATTCAGGGTTGATTTGGGGCATAGCGCTAGTAGTCATAATAAGGGCAATAGTAGTGAGAATAAGAAAAGGGGCGTAGCAAAAAATGCCTATCGCTAAAGAATTACCATAGCAAAAAACGCCGTTATGAGCTATCTTTTATTTCAGTAGTATCAATCAATTTTTATCACTGATGGACGATATACACAACCTCAACACGGGGTTAGTGTACGTACAAACACTTTTTGCTATGCTAAACGCTATTGCTTTACAGGCGATGAACGAAGATAATCAATAAAAATAAAAACTTTATACGATAAGCTGACCAGCTATGACAATATAGACGCCAGCAGCGCTTGCCATTAGCTGTCACTACAATCAGCAGCGATACTAGGTCTGTCAATACTATAACAGTCAACCATTTATAATGAGTTATGTTTCTTATAGCATGTTTCTTATAAGTGGGTATGTTCCGTCTAAATTGTGCTGCCTATCAACGATTCAATATACACCAAAAGTTATTCAAATTTTACCAGCTGCGTTTTACCGACATATTAACCAGGGATAATGAAAACCATGAAAAAAAGTAACCAATTTGCTAGCCCATTTAGTGCTTGGAGCGGACATCGCTTATTCCACGTTGTGGCTGGTACGCTCATCGGTGCGATGGTAGTGACGCAAGCCTCGGCAATGCTACCGACGCCAGAACAAGCGGTTGATAGTTCGGCAGCTGTACAGACCAATGCTAATAAAAGCAGCAACTCGAGTGCACAGGCCGTCAATAGTAAAATTACCGCGTCATTGATTAGCGTTGATGCAAACGGTCAAGAGGTTTTGGCTCCGGTGAATGCTAGTACGCGCCTACAATCAGGTAATGTCTTGGAGTACCAAGGCTATTTTACCAATACCAATGCAGATCGCGTCCGAAAAATGACAGTGACGATGAGTATCCCTGAGCAGGTAGAGTTATTGCGTACAGTATCACCTGATTTTCCATACGGCAGTGCAGATGGCAATACTTTTGCCCGTATGCCATTACGTGGAAAAGTGGATAACCAACTACAAGAAATTCCATTAAAGTATTATAAAGCGGTACGCTGGGATTTAGAGGGTGTTGGTCTTAATGACACCGTAGTGGTTAAATACCGTGCACGTGTGAAATAAGCCAGTCATTTAATATTAAGTATTTTATCAGGGTGATTTATTTAATACTGGCTTAATATTCGTTTAATCACAAAAAGCATCACGGCTCGTTGCTGTGGTGCTTTTTTGTGGGTTGTTAATAAGAAATTTTGGTACGCCGTTGCAAGGCGCTTAAAGCGTCGCGTATTTCTGGTTAGATTTTTCTTTGATTAATTGCTTGATGGCAGCCATTTGTGCGGTAGTGGCTTGCGAGCCTGCAGCTATGAGAGCATGGCGCTGGCTGGTATCTAGTGAGCTGATATGACTGACCGCAGGCGTAATCAGCACATCAGCACGATCTCGTTCACGCTGCATCGATGAGGCACGATTGGCGCTTGGCGGAGCTACAACATTACTCTCCAAAAATCCCCAAAAACTGCTTAATCCGTTGAGGTTTAATTTTTTATCAAGTGTAGAAACACCGCTAATATTGTTAATACCAGTATCTGTCACATCAACGGCAATAATAATATCAGCACCCAAGTCATGAGCGCTATCGACAGGTACTAGGCTGACCACGCCACCATCGATATATTTTTTACCGACCTTTTCGGGAATACGCGGCGCAATAAAAATATTCGGTACGCTACAGGATGCTTGAACGGCAAGCCCCGCATCACCAGTGGTAAAAATGGCTTTTTTCAAAGTATGCTTCTCCGCCGCGACTGCTGCAAAGCGGATAGGGAAATCCTCTATTACTCGTCCATCGACTTTATCGTTGATAAAGTTCTTGAGTTTGATACCCTCAATGACACCTTGGTTGGATAAGACAAAATCTGTCAATTCGCTATCTGTAGTGGTCAGTGCCAGTTGCTCAAGTTGTACTGGTGTGTAGCCGCTGGCATATAGGCTACCAACCAAGCTGCCGACGCTAGTGCCAACGATGAGCGTGGGTTTGATACCATTTGCTTCTAGTGCTTTAATCACCCCGACATGGGCGAAGCCTTTGGCACCACCGCCGCCCAATACCAACGCAATGTTAGGTGGCGCTATTTCAGGTGCTTCAGGTAACGGCTGCGCTGGCGTTAGAGAGCTACAAGCGCTGATAGATAATCCGAGTACGGCAATTAAGCTGGTGCATAGCACTCTCATACTATTTCGCACTCTTAGACTATGAAGAGGTTGTCGATACTGGACAGGAGCGAACATAAAAACACCTTATAAAATGACGATAATACGGAAAATAAGACATCAGTTATTGATATGATACAAATGAGCCGTTTGACTTTCAGGCTTTTTGACGCAGTATTACTAAATAGCTGAGCATAAGCAATTGTATTGTCAGCTATAATGAAATGAGTCGGTGTTTTGATGTGTCATGTTTATGACAGCTGTTTTATAAAAACTGTCATCATCTACGGTATATTGAAAATACTTGAATGAGTATATGAAAACTAAAAATAATATCGTTAGGATCTTTGATGTCAGTATCAGTGAACGCTTCTTTAACTAGCCCAACAGACCACTTTAGGTCTGAGCTGCCACTCTCAGCGCTAGATATGCCAGTGACGGCACTGGCGGGTGTGGGATTAAAAGTCGCAGAACAGTTGGCGCAATTGAATATTAAACGAATATTTGATTTATTGCTGCATCTGCCACGTGATTATGAAGATCGTAGCCGATTGCTGTCTATAGCAGAAGTGGGGCACGGACAGTCTGCGTTGATTACTGGGCGTGTGGTGCACGTCGATACCAAGCGCAGCGGTATGACGGTCGTGGTAGATGATGATACAGGCACCATATCGCTACGGTTTTTTAAAGTTTATCGTGGTCTTGCACAAACCATGAGCTTAGGGACACAGCTGCAATTATTTGGCGAAGTGAAAGTGAGTCGTTATGGTAAGCAAATCCACCATCCTGAATATCAAATTATCAGTAGTAATGAGACGGTAGTAAATACTGGTTTGCAGCCCATTTATCCAAGTGTTAAAGGTTTACATCAAAATAAGCTGCGTACCTTGATTAAGCTGGCATTACAGACGGTTCGCAGTGAAGGCTTACCGATGACGCTGTTTACTCCTACAGACTTTGCAGTCGTGGCTGACTTGCCATTAGCACCTTTTGAACCGGCTAAAATACCGATAACAGAGGCAGAGTATCCAGAAGATATATTCTCGACATTGGCGCGTAGTGTGCCAGATAATACGACTGGTCATAGCGTTAGTAGTGTCAATAAAGCCAATGTCTATGATGCCAATAATAATACAAACAGTGATATCCATACAGTCGCTAATAGAACAGTTAATAACAACGTCTATAACCTGACGATATTTGAAGCCTTAGTATTACTGCATACACCGCCGACTTATACCGACGCCGGACGACAATATCAGCTACTTACCCAATTAAGTGCCCGTACTCATGCAGCATGCCAGCGTTTAATTATTGAAGAATTAACCGCCCATCAGCTCAGCTTGTTATATCGTCGTCAGCAACTGCATCAGCATAAAGCGCCTAAATGTACTATCAATAGCCCGCTTGCCGATAAGCTATTTGCAGCATTGCCGTTTGATTTAACGGGTGCACAGCAACGAGTCATGAAAGATATTACGGCTGATATGGCAACGTCCATCCCGATGTTGCGGTTGGTGCAGGGCGATGTTGGCGCGGGCAAGACTCTGGTCGCAGCGGGTGCAGCGGGTTATGCGCTTGATAGTGGTTGGCAAGTGGCTGTTATGGCACCCACAGAAATTTTAGCAGAGCAGCATTTGGTCAATTTCAAACAATGGTTTGAACCGTTAGGTATCGGTGTTGGCTGGCTTGCTGGGAAACAAACGGCGAAGCAGCGCCGCGAAGCGTTGGAAGCAGTCGCAGAAAACACGGTGCAAGTGGTCGTCGGGACTCATGCACTGTTTCAAGAGCAGGTGCAGTTTGCCAAATTGGGCTTAGTTATTATCGATGAACAGCATCGCTTTGGTGTTGAGCAGCGTATGGCACTAACCAATAAAGGGGTGGCCAATAGCACGCCGCATCAGCTGATTATGACCGCTACCCCGATTCCGCGCACGCTCGCAATGAGCGTTTACGGTGATATGGATACCTCGATTATCGATGAATTACCACCGGGGCGTACGCCAATTACTACGGTGACCATTGACCGTAATCGACGCGATGAAGTCATTGAGCGGATTGCGGTTAATTGTGAAGCGGGTAGGCAAGCGTACTGGGTTTGCTCGTTGGTCGAAGCGTCTAGTGTGCTGGATGCGCAAGCTGCTGAAGCCACTTATGAGGATTTAAATGAGCGCTTGAATATTCGCATTGGTCTTGTCCATGGCAAGATGAAATCCGTTGATAAACAAGCCATCATGCAAGAATTTAAAGCTGGCAATTTGGACTTGTTGATTGCCACAACAGTCATTGAAGTTGGGGTCGACGTACCTAATGCGTCGTTAATGGTCATCGAAAATGCCGAACGATTAGGTCTATCGCAATTACATCAGCTGCGCGGGCGAGTCGGGCGTGGCTCAACCAAAAGCTATTGCGTACTGTTATACCAAAAGCCATTATCAGAGACAGGTACAGAGCGCTTAAATGTCCTGCGTGATAGCACTGATGGTTTTGTTATTGCCCAAAAAGATTTGGAACTGCGTGGTCCCGGCGAGTTATTGGGCAAACGTCAAACGGGTAACGTCGGTTATTATTTGGCTGATCTGATACGTGACGAGCAGCTGTTTGCCATTGCTCAGCGTTTAGCAAAACATCTAATTGCAGATCCTATGCGCAAGGCAGATGTCAGCCAACTGATTCACCGCTGGATGCCTGAGGCGAGTCGTTATACTAATGCCTAAGGCGTATAGTCAATTCAATCGGTTATCCTATAAATGGGCTAAAAATGGCTAAATTAATAGCAAAAAAGAGGACAGCCAACGCTATCCTCTTCTATTTTTTGACGTAGAGCCATCATTTCGAAACAAAGCTATTTGGCTTTTTTCGACTTTTTCAATGACTTCTTAAGATCTTTGAGGTCTTTCTTTTTCTGCTTAATTTTTGCTTTTGTATCTTTAATTTCTTGTTTAAGCTTCTTTACGTCTGATTTATTAGCCATGATGGATTCCTTTATTAGTAGAGTTATCTTAATAATGACAAATTACCCCATAAATACAAGTCTAAACTGTAGGGTGTATGTATCATTAATTTTTACGAGTGATTGTTCCAACTATAATGGGCGCATCTTAATTCATTCAATATGACAGTATATTTGGTCATTTTTTCATTGGGTGAATAAGTTTTAAGCAAGGAGTTTTGTATGAAGAAGACTTTAGGAAAGAACTGGGACTGAGCTAGGAATACGCTGTCTTTTGTCTTTACTTATCGTTCACCTGATAATCTTTGCTACTAATAATCTTTATTAAGTTCAATGTCTTACTATGTCTTGATTGTTATGTCTTGATTGTTATGTCTTGATTACTATCAACAATTGACTATGTAGATACTTAACATAATTGACCCAATGACGAGATAGTCTACAATGATAAAAGACTATTTTGATAAGCTCTGCCTGTATCATTTTGTTTCCCTTATACTTTTTACGGCGTTAGTACCGTGCTTATTTATAGAGACCGACTATGAGTGATTTTGAACACCCTAATAATAAGCAAGCACCGACTAGCGAGCAAGAAACCAACATTGAACCACCTCAACCATCTGAGCTACCACCTTATCGCCAGTCTGATACATTGTCTAAAAAAACCGCTTCAAAATTACCATTATGGTTGTTACCCGTATTGGCAGCCGTGCTTATCATTGGTGTGCTACTTGGAAAGTATTGGGGCGGGAGTGATGAAGCCGCGACGGATGAATCGCCAGTTTCTAGTGGTACTTCAAGTGATGGTGCCACTGCAAGCGCTACGAGTACTGAGCAGGCGGTATTATCAGTAGAAACGGTCAGCCCAAGCCAAGATGATATTGGTAACACACTCAGTGCTGATGGCACCATTGATGCCAAAGATACGGCGAATGTCAGTGCTAAAGTCAATGGCGTGGCTATCGAGCGTATATTGGTCGAAGAAGGTGATCGCGTCAAAGCGGGTCAAGTATTGGCGATATTTGACACCGATGCTATGGAGCAGCAAGTCTTGCAAGCAGAGGCAGATGTTGCCGAAGCAGAAGCGACGCTTGCCAATGCCAGCGCTGATGCTGCTCGTGTATTGCCATTGATAGATATTGATGCCATTAGTAAACAAGAAGCCGATCGCTATCGCACTGCAAAACTTCAAGCACAGGCTGCGCTACAAGCCTCCAAAGCGCGTCTGAGCACTCAGCGCTTGAGTGTAGATAATGCAACAGTGGTCGCACCAGTCAGCGGTGTCATCAGCGAGAAAATGGCGGAGGTCGGTATGGTTGCTGGTGGCGAGCCATTATTTACTATCATTAAAGGTGGTATTTTGGAATGGCGTGCAGATATTGATCCCAAGCTTGTCGGTGAAGTCAGTGTCGGGACGCCAGTACGGGTGAGCTTACCAGATGGTGATACGGTAATGGGGAAAGTGAGCCGCATAGCACCAACGGCGGACAACAACCGGCAGATTACCATCTATGCGAGCTTGGCAGCCAATGCAAAAGTACGGGCAGGTATGTATCAAACGGGTGAGTTCCTATTAGGCAGTGCCAGTACGCAAACGGTGCCCAATAGCGCTATCGTCAGCAACGATGGCTATGATTATGTGATGCTAGTAACCAATGTGACCACTCAAGATGGTCAGACCATGGGTCGTATCAAGCAACAACGAGTGACATTGGGCGAGCGACTTGGCGAAAATGTGGCAGTGCTAGAGCCATTGCCTAGTGACAGTCAAATTGTCAAACAAGGCGGTAGCTTTTTAAATGATGGAGATTTGGTGCGTATCGTTGATGGTGTTAGCCAAACGAGTACAGCAGCGCAGGCACAACCATGAGTTTAAATGTTTCTGCTTACTCGATAAAAAATCCTTTAGTTGCCATTTTGCTATTTATACTACTGACGTTAGGCGGTATTTATGGCTTTATGAAAATGAAGGTGCAGCAGTTTCCTGATATTGACCTACCTGCAGTTGTGGTCACGGTGACTTTACCGGGTGCCGCGCCATCACAGCTCGAAAACGACATCGCAAAAAAGATAGAAAACAAGCTCACCAGTATTGAGGGTATCAAGCATATTCGCACCACGTTACAAACGGGTGCTGCCACCATGGTCACAGAGTTTGTGTTAGAAAAGGATATTCAAGAAGCGGTCGATGATGTGCGCTCGGCAGTAGGCGAGGTACGCGGCGATTTGCCTGCCGCGGCCAATGACCCTATTATTACTAAAGTTTCAACCGCAGGATTCCCCGTTGTCACTTATTCTGTGGCTTCTAAAAACATGAATGTGGAAGACTTGTCTTGGTTCGTCGATGATACGGTCACCAAGCGTCTTTCTGATATACCGGGTGTCAGCACGGTTAGCCGTATTGGTGGTTTGCAGCGTGAGATTACCGTCGCAGCTGACCCGATTACCTTGAGTGGTCTTAAGCTCTCTATCACACAACTATCCAATCAAATCACGGGTATTCAGCAGGACAGCTCTGGTGGTGAAGCAGAAGTGGGCAAAACCACCCAGACGATTCGTGTCCTTGGTGCGGTGGAGCGGGCAAGTGAGCTCAATGATTTACAAGTGGCAATCCCAGCAGGTGGTACGCAAGCGCTTGGACGTATGGCACAAATCACAGATGGCGCGGCTGACCCAAGCTCTATTGCTAAGCTCGACGGGCAAACGGTGGTGGCATTTAACATCACCCGCTCGCGTGGTGCCAGTGAAGTCGAGGTCATGGAGCTGGTTGATGCAGAGCTTGCCAAGCTGTCAGCCGATGTAGGGAATATCACTATTGAAAAAGTCTATGATCGGGCAACGCCCATCGCTGAAGATTATCAAGCCTCATTACGGATGCTGATCGAAGGTGGTCTGTTAGCAGTCGTCGTTGTATTCTTATTTTTGCGCAATATTCGGGCAACTATAGTTGCTGCTGTCGCCTTGCCATTATCAGTGATTCCCACCTTTTTAGGTATGTACTTATTTGGCTTTAGCCTCAATATTATATCTTTGTTGGCATTGTCGTTAGTGATTGGTGTATTGGTTGATGATGCGATCGTCGAGGTCGAAAACATCATACGGCATTTACGCATGGGCAAGACACCGTATGAAGCAGCGATGGAAGCGGCTGACGAGATTGGCTTGGCGGTAGTCGCGACCACCTTTACTTTGATTGCCGTGTTTTTACCCACCGCCTTTATGGGCGGTATCGTTGGACAGTTTTTCCGTCAGTTTGGCTGGACGGCTGCATTGTCGATTTTTGCGTCTTTGATGGTCGCGCGTCTTATCACACCGATGATGGCAGCGTATATATTGCGACCAGAGAAAAAACACGTTGAGAAACAAAGCGCGCTGATGGGTTGGTATCTCAAAATAGTGGCATGGACACTGCATCATCGCTGGCTGACGATGGGTGCAACTTTAGTGTTATTCGTGGCGTCACTGATGCTTGTCAAATTACTACCAACATCGTTTATTCCTGATAATGACATTGACCAAACTCGTGTGGCGATTGAGTTGACACCTGACGTTGCGCTGGAAGACACAGAGCGCGTTGCTGCGCTGGCAAGTGAGCGTATTTTAGCAATGCCTGAAGTCACCAATATTTTTACCTCAGTCGGTGAGGCTCAGGCTAGCATGGACTCAAACTCTAGTGGTGGCAAAGCCGAAAATATAGCAGGTCTAGACATCGTGCTAGCACCACGTGCAGAGCGCAGCTCTAAGCAAGAGATTGAACGTCAAATAAGTAGTTTGTTGGCAGAAGTGCCAGGTGCGCGCTTTACCGTCGGTTTGTCGAGTGGTGGAGAGAGTGGTTACAACTTCTCTATGACCAGTACTAATCCGCAATTGCTTGAACAAACCGCTCAGCAAATCATGTCAGAGATTCGAGGGCTACCCAGTGCTGGCTCCGTGACCAGTGACCGCAGTTTGCCGCGTCAAGAGTTAACGGTGACGCCAGACAGACTGGCGATGGCGGATAAAGGTGTGACCACGCAAGACATCGCTACGACGTTACGAGTGGCGACGGTGGGTGACTATGAGCAGCGTTTATCCAAGCTCAATTTGGATACGCGGCAGATTCCTATCGTCATTCGTTTACCAGATGTTGCCAAACAAAATGTCAGTCAATTAGAAGGTCTATATGTACCGAGCTCGTTACCAGCAGGACAGGGTGTACGTGTGGGTGAAGTCGCGTCATTAGACTTTGGCACTGGGCCTGCGCAGATTAGCAGGCTCGATCGGGAACGCGCCATCAGTATCACGGTGCAACCTGCGAGTGGCGAGCTTGGAGATTTGGTACAAGCGGTTAAATCAGTACCTGCCATGCAACAACTACCGCCTTCCATTACCATTATTGACCAAGGTCAAGCAGAAAACATGGCTGAGCTATTCAGCGGTTTTGTGATTGCGATGTCGGTCGGTGTGGTTTGTATTTTAGGCGTACTTATTCTATTGTTTGGGCGTATATTGCAGCCTTTTACCATTTTGATGGCATTGCCTTTATCGATAGGCGGCGCTTTTGTAGGCTTGGTTATTACCAATAGCAGTCTTTCTATGCCGTCGATGATTGGCTTTATTATGCTAATGGGTATTGCCACCAAAAACTCTATCTTACTGGTCGATTATGCACTGATTGCACAGCGTCGAGGTTTGGCGCGTTTTGAGGCTATTATCGATGCTTGCCGCAAGCGGGCGCGTCCTATTATTATGACTACTATTGCGATGGGGGCAGGTATGTTGCCCTTAGTCTTCGGTTGGGGTGATGCTGATCCAACCTTCCGTCGTCCGATGGCTGCTGCGGTACTGGGTGGTCTGGTGACTTCGACGTTATTAAGCCTTGTGGTGATTCCCGTGGTTTATACTTTGATGGATGATTTGTCAGGATGGTTTGCTAAATGGCTCGTACCTAGTGGCAAAGAGCAGACAACAACAGATAGTAAAGTATGATTTAACGGATTTATTTGATCATACTTATGACATAGCGTTAGCAGTGATAATGCTATGTCTAAAACAGACAAGCCCATACTGATTGATTAAGTATGGGCTTGTTGTCATTATATAAGAGAGCGATTATAAGAGCACAATTATAAAAGCACAGTCACAAAGGATGTGATTGCTCTATCATTTATACAGCAAAGGAATGTTACTATGAATCAAATGTCCCTCTCGACAGTCATACTGTCCTCTCGAAAGCCGCTACTAGCCTTAAGCATAAGCATGTTGGGTATCGCCAGCAGTCAGGCGATGACTTACGATATCGACCCCACTCATACCAATGTACGCTTTGCTATTGACCATTTTAATACCTCTACCAACACAGGTGGCTTTTATAATATCACTGGGCAGCTAGATTATGATCCAGCGGCTAAGACCGGTAATATCTCGCTAGTAATTCCTCTGAATAGCCTAAATACAGGCAATACAGCATTTGATATCACGCTAAAAAGCGCAGATTTTTTTGATATTGAACAGTTTCCACTGGCGCAATTTGAGTCTACCAAATGGTATTTTACGACTGATGGTAGTGGCTCAAATGTCAGCAAAGTCGATGGTATGTTGACACTACACGGCAAGACTAACCCCATTACGCTAACGGCCAGCAAGTTCAATTGCTACCTAAATCCAATATTAAAAAAACCAGTTTGCGGTGGGGATTTCACAACGACCATTGATCGAACGAAATGGGGCATCAGTAAATATACATTATTAGGTATTACTAAAGAAGTTCAGCTAAATATTCAGATTGAAGCTGCAAAGCGCTAACACAATCAATAGAAAGCAATTTTCTATTTATACGTTTAACAAAAAGGCTGAGACTTAGAAAAGAAGTTTCGGCTTTTTTAATGAGAGAACCCTTAGATTCGTTAGTTTATCGAAATTTTCTTTACGCTTTCATTAGCGTAGCTCATTTTTCTACAGGCTTATTTTTTGCTGAATGATCCTATCGAGCAAGTCATAAAGTCTCCGCTATCCAATCTCATGTCATACCATAATTTAATTAACATGAATTATATTCATCTTATATTTAAATAGTATCGTTTTTATTCATGTGATAGTTTAGGTATGATTCACCTCATACACAAATTTGGTTTTATCTCAAATAATGAGAGTAGATTAGGGTAGCGGATTATCATGAGTAAAGAATTTAGTTGTGCCATTAAGCGCATTCGTTTTGATGAAAACTATCATCCTGCAAATAGCACGCGTCTGACGACGAACTTTGCGAATTTGGCGCGTGGCGAGCATCGTCAAGAGAACTTAAGCAAAACATTAAGAATGATAAATAATCGTTTTAATGCCTTGGCACATTGGGATAATCCCACCGCAGATCGTTATTCTGTTGAGGTTGATATTATTTCTGTCGACATGGATGTTGCAGGAAATGGCGATACTTTCCCTATCATCGAGATGCTGCAAACAACGATTGTGGATCATAAAGAAAACACCCGTATTGACGGTATGATTGGTAATAGTTTCTCATCTTATGTGCGCGATTATGACTTTAGCGTCGTCTTATTAGACCATTTCGATAAACATCCATCATCTGCGCCGCCAGTAGATTTCGGTGATTTACATGGCAAACTGTTTCAGTATTTATTAAATTCAGAAGCTTACCAAGCTAATTTCACTAAAAATCCTGTGATTTGCTTGAGTGTTTCCACCAGTAAAACCTATCAACGTACAACCAATCAGCACCCTGTATTGGGCGTTGAATACAAACAAGATGGCTGCTCTTTGAACAAAGGGTCACTAACCGATGAGTACTTTTCCAAAATGGGCTTAACCGTTCGCTACTTTATGCCTACGGGTAGCGCCGCGCCATTAGCATTTTATTTTGCGGGTGACTTGCTGAGCGATTATACCGATCTTGAGCTGATCAGTGCGATTAGTACCATGGAGACGTTTCAAAAAATCTATCGTCCTGAGATTTATAATGCCAATTCGGCAGCGGGTCAAGTGTATCAACCGAGTTTGAAGTACCAAGATTATTCCCTAACGCAAATCGTCTATGATCGCGCAGAGCGTAGTCAGATGGCAGTGACACAAGGTAAGTTCACCGAAGAGCAGTTCATCAAGCCATACCGAACCATTCTTAATGAGTGGGCAGCAAGCTATGATGTAAATGAGCATGCGGCAGAAGCATGTGCGAATAAAGAATACGCTGCCTAAACACGCTCAATCTGGCTGAAATGAGAATACCAATAAATAAGAAGATGAATCGTATGACACTACTATTACCGACAAAAAAATTATTACCGACGTCTACCGCAGGTAGTTTACCGAAACCTTCTTGGCTTGCAGAACCTGAAAAAATCTGGTCACCATGGGCATTAGAAGGTGAGCAACTGTTTGAAGCCAAACAAGACGCGCTACGTTTGACATTGCAAGAACAGGTACATGCAGGCATTGATATTGTCAGTGATGGCGAGCAAACTCGTCAGCACTTTGTGACCACCTTTATTGAACATCTGGATGGCGTCGATTTTGAGAAGCGCGAGACCGTGCGCATTCGTAATCGTTATGATGCCAGTGTGCCGTCAGTCGTGGGCGCGGTAAGCCGTCAAAAACCTGTATTTGTTGATGATGCTAAGTTTTTACGTGCACAGACCGATCAGCCGATCAAATGGGCACTGCCCGGTCCGATGACCATGATTGATACCTTGTATGATGGTCATTATAAAAGCCGTGAAAAATTGGCTTGGGAATTTGCTAAAATCCTCAATCAAGAAGCCAGAGAATTAGAAGCGGCTGGGGTGGATATTATCCAATTCGATGAGCCTGCATTTAATGTGTTCTTTGATGACGTCAACGACTGGGGTATTGCCACGTTAGAGCGTGCTATTGAAGGTCTAAAGTGTGAAACGGCGGTGCATATCTGCTACGGTTATGGCATCAAAGCCAATACTGATTGGAAAAAGACACTGGGTTCAGAGTGGCGTCAATATGAGCAAGCATTCCCTAAATTGCAACAGTCGAATATTGATATTGTCTCTTTAGAGTGTCAAAACTCACATGTTCCCATGGATTTGATTGAATTGATCCGCGGTAAAAAAGTGATGATTGGTGCCATTGATGTGGCAACCAATACCATTGAAACCCCTGAAGAAGTGGCCAATATACTACGCAAAGCATTGCAATTCGTCGATGCGGATAAGTTGTATCCTTCAACCAACTGTGGCATGGCACCGTTGTCTCGACAAGTGGCACGAGGTAAGCTGCAAGCGTTAAGTGCAGGCGCAGCAATCGTGCGTCAAGAACTGACCGCTTAGGGTTCATTGAATAAACTGATGCAAAATTTAGCTTTTATAGGTTGGGTTTTTAACCCTGTCTATACCAGCTTGTTTAAACTCATGAGTGACCTCAGTTATCAATGAACTTAAAGATTTAAAATTTAGGAGTTAAGTCATGATTGAAGCCACCGATTTTAGAGACGGTATGTCTTTGTTAACAACAGCGGTCAATGTCATTACCACAGAAGGCAGCGCTGGTACTCATGGATTTACCGCATCTGCGGTGTGTAGCGTTACCGATACACCACCAACATTGCTGGTTTGCATGAATCAGACATCTCGCTCACATGCCCATTTTATTGAAAATAAAACGTTAAGTGTCAATGTTTTAGGTGCACAGCATGAATCAATATCTAACGCTTTTGCCTCCAAATTGAGTTCACAAGAGCGATTTGAATACGGCTCTTGGTCACCGCTTAAAACAGGCGCTCCCGTTTTAGAAGATGCGTTGGTCAGTTTTGATTGTGAGATTGAGGACATTCAGCAAGTGGGCACGCACAGTGTTTTCATGTGCCGGGTGGTCGCCATTAGACAAAGTGAGCAAGAGGAGAGTTTGGTGTATTTTAATCGTGCCTATTCTCGGGTTGGTCAAGTGGATCAAGCAGAAATCGCTTAATTTGGCTTTTTAACTGATTGATTGTCACTGAACTAAAATAACCATCGTACTAACTCTACATAAGAAGTAAATATCCCGTGGAATTAATCATTTTTTTAATCATAGGTGCGCTAGCAGGATTTGCTGCGGGGCTATTTGGTGTAGGCGGTGGCACGATTATCGTACCATTATTATTCATCGTCTTTACGCAAATGGGTTACAGCCCTGACAATATCATGCATTTGGCATTAGGTACGTCATTGGCGACCATCATTGTCACCTCGATCAGCTCGCTCATGGCACACAATAAAAAAGGCGCAGTCATGTGGCCTGTCTTCAAAAATCTGGCACCAGGCTTAGCGATTGGTTGCTTTTTAGGGGCAGGGATTGCAGGGCAGATATCTGGGCTGTACCTTCAGCTCATTGTTGGCGTATTTTTGCTGTGGGTCGCCTACAAGATGTTTTTCGGTGGGAAAAAACAGGTAGCTAATCCTGCTACCAATTCTAGTAGTGCCGACGATGCTAATACACAACTGCCTTCAAAACCTAGGCAATTAGCAGCAGGTGGGGTTATCGGTATCGCTTCTGCCATTTTCGGTATTGGCGGCGGTAGCTTAACCGTGCCTTATCTCACGCGTTATGGTGTAGTCATGCAAAAAGCCGTTGGCACCTCAGCTGCTTGTGGTCTGCCGATTGCCATAGCTGGGGCATTAGGTTTTATGTTTTTTGGGATGCAGCAACGAATTGATGTGCCTAACACCATTGGCTTTGTGCACACTTATGCCTTTTTAGGGATCAGCATCATGAGCTTTTTTACCGCCAAGCTAGGCGCGAAAGTTGCTCATATACTATCACCGCAATTATTGAAAAAATGCTTTGCGTTGTTATTAACGGTTGTAGGGTGTTACTTTCTGTATAAGGGATTGGTTTAAGTCTTTATATTGGCGTGTTTAAACTGCAACGTTTAGATAGTTCAAAGGTTTATTTTGAGTGGTTCTCTTATATCAGTCTGCTTTAAGTGGTCTATTAATGGGTCTAAAGGGTGAAGTATCTGGGTTCTGTTGGGTATACGTATTTTTGTTTTTCAGAATGACTGTCCTTTCTGAAATAAGCATGGTTTGCCATATAAATTAAATGCTAGAATGCCAACAAAAGCTTACTATGGTAGTCGTGTTTAATGAGTAATATTGCCTTATACGTTCTTATCGCCTCTGCCACTATTGCTAGCCCAAGTCCTGATGTCATTCTAAGTATTACAAACCCCCTGACGCATGGTCGAAAAAAATAGCTTATGGCATCTTAGGTATCTCTCTAGGAATGCTAGGCGCGGCTATTGTCTCAGCTACTAGTATTGGACTAGTGATTGCAACATCAAAGAAAATGTTCTTGGCCATTCAATTAGTGGGCGCAATATATATTCTACTTGGGTTTTAAAATGGCCTTTGGAAAAAGAAAATCATTTGTCCTAGAGTCTGACAACACGTTAGATGTGAGTAGTACAAGTGCTGGTAGGTTATTCAAAGAGGGTTTGCTAACCTCTCTTTCTAACCCAAAACCTATCTTATTTTTTATGGCTGTATTTCCGCAATTTATCGATACTGAGCAAACCTATCTTTCTCAATTTCTCATTTTAGCTTCAGCTTTTTGCCTATTGGTTTTACTGATCCATTTTTGCTACGCAGAAGCATTTGCTTTAGCCAGCCGGTATCTATGGAAAGCTCAAGATAACCTATAGTTAATTACAAAAATAGGCGGTGCAGCATTAATGCTCATTGCCGTTCTATTGTTTGTAAGTGTATTACTCACTCTCTAAAAGCCTCCTATGGTTAATACGAGATTGTCATAAAATTTTTTTAAATATAATAACCAGCCATAATTTCTTAGGCCAACGATATGACTCCTATATACACTGCATTGGCTGTACTGGTTACTTTTATTTGGGGTGTGAACTTTACCTTTATTGCATGGGGACTTGAAAGCTTTCCACCGCTAATGCTCACCGCCCTGCGTTTCTTCTTTACCGCTGTGCCACTGGTTTTCTTTCTGAAGCCGCCCAAATTTAACCGTACATTACTTATCTATGCTATCGGTACGTTTGTCATGCAGTATGCTTTTGTATTCACTGCCATGCACTTAGGGGCATCAGCAGGATTGACGGCACTATTGCTACAAATTCAAATTTTTATTACCGTATTGTTGGCGTATTTTATACTGGGTGAGGCAGTGAGTCGCATGCAAATCATCGGTATGCTGGTCGGTGTGCTAGGGCTTAGCGTCATCGCGTTGAACCTTGGTGGTGATATGCCTCTGGCTGGGTTTGTCTGTATCTTGATTGCGGCCATAGGTTGGAGCTTTGGAAACATTGCTTCAAAACAGGCGTCAACACAAGCGACGCAGCAAGGATCAGACGGGGCTATTATTCCGTCTAATACTGGAAGTAATAAGGCATCCGCGTTGTCTGCTCTCGCTCTCGTGGTTTGGGGTGGTCTGATCGCTTGCGTGATTTTAACGCTATCTTCTCTCATATTTGAGACCGAGGCATGGCAGCTGGCGACGTTTACCGAGGCATCGCTTAAGTCTTGGTTATCACTTGGGTTTATCGTGTATGTCTCAACGCTGATAGGATTTGGACTGTGGGCGCATCTGCTTAGTCAAAATACGGCTTCCAAGGTTATGCCGTTTGCTCTATTGGTGCCAGTATTCGGTATGACAACCTCAGTGCTACTTACAGGAGAGATCGTGACATGGTGGAAGATGCTGGCAATGATATTGATATTGTCGGGGTTGGTGCTAGCGAATATAAAAATAAAACTGGGAAGAAAGCGCTAGCCAATATGATGTTAGCTGTTCTTATTCCTAGAACAGCGCTTACGGTAAATAAAAATAAAAATAAAAATAAAAATAAAAATCCAAAAGCTCATAGCCGAAGGTTCAAGTCCTTACTAGGGTATCGAACCTTCATATCTAGCATCAGTATATCGACTTCTTTCATATGACTATCTAAGATAAAACCTACGCTGTTTAACCTTTAGCGCTGTCCACCCAAGAAAACTCTTCTAAGATACGCATCCATTGGTCATCTAATTTAGCTTTTAGCAATAATGGCTCACCAGTGACGGGGTGGCTGAGCGCTAAAGTCTGAGCATGCAGCAGCATGCGCGTACAATCATAGTGAGTACGAAAAAATCGTGTGTGACGTATATCGCCGTGGCTGGTATCACCCACGATATGATGGAATACATGTCGCATGTGCCGGCGCAGCTGATGCTTGCGCCCAGTCTCGGGTGTCAAGCGCACAAGACTATAGCGGCTCGTATCATGTTTTTTTGATACAGCAAATGGTAGCTCGATTTGTGCCAAACTTTGCCAATGGGTCACCGCCTCTTGAGCGGGTTTGTCCAAATCGGCAAACTTATCGGCGATGGCATCGGGTTGAAAGCTCAACGCATAATCGACGGTGCCTTGTTCTGGCATATAGCCGCGCACCACGGCTAAATACTGCTTGGTAACTTTGTGTTCAGTAAAAGCCTCGCCAAGGCTGCGCGCCACGGCTGAGCTCTTGGCAAACAATAATACGCCTGACGTAGGCTTGTCTAACCGATGCACTGGAAATACATGACAACCTACCGCATCACGGGTGAGCTGCATGGCAAAGCGCGTCTCGCCTTTATCCAGCCAACTGCGATGCACCAATAGACCAGCCTCTTTATTAATTGCCACCAGAAATTCATCTTCATAGATTATTTCTATTTGGTTAGTGATTTGATTGGCGGTGTCGCTTTCGATATCCATGTTCTCATTGTCCATACTGTAGATACAGTAATTATATAAGTGATTGAATTATATAAATTACTGATATTTTTCTATTCGTTATTCACAAAAAAATCCTTCGCTATCTTATTCGTACCAGATAGCGAAGGATTCGGTGCAAAAATCAATTACTTAAATTACTCAACAGTCACTGATTTTGCGAGGTTACGTGGCTGATCGACGTCTGTGCCGCGCATTACGGCGACATGATATGACAATAGCTGTACTGGTACACTATAGACGATAGGGGCAAGCGTTTCACAAACATCGGGCACATAGACCACATGCAATCTGTCTTCTGCGACCATTTGACTAGATTCACTGGCAAAAACGAACAGCTCACCATGACGCGCGTGTACTTCTTGCATATTGGCTTTTAGCTTATCAAACATGCTGTCTTTTGGCGCTAGTACGACGATAGGCATGTCTTTATCGACCAATGCCAATGGTCCATGCTTGAGCTCACCTGCCGCATAACCTTCGGCGTGAATATAAGAAATCTCTTTTAGTTTCAGTGCACCTTCCAAGGCAATAGGGAACTGCAAACCACGACCTAAGAACAAGCAGCTCTTTTTATACTCAAAATGCTCACTCATGGTTTTGATAGGCGCATCGAGGTTTAAGCTGGCATGTAGTTGACCACGTAGTTCTTGTAATTGACCAAGCAAGGTACTCAGGTTTTCGCCAGTCATGCGCTCTTGAACGACACCCACTTTTAAGACCAATAGCATTAAAGCGGCGAGCTGAGTGGTGAAAGCTTTGGTAGAAGCAACACCAATCTCGGGACCAGCAAGCGTTGGTAAAAAGATATCCGTCTCACGTACCAAAGATGATGTTGGTACATTACATAAGGCTAAGCTAACTAGACCTGCTGGCGTGTGCTTTTGAATATCACGTAGCGCCGATAACGTGTCTGCCGTTTCGCCAGATTGAGAAATACAAATGACAAGTGTGTTGTCGATGACGACAGGATTACGATAGCGGAATTCACTAGCGACTTCAACGGAACAAGGCACACGAATAAGGCTCTCAAACCAATATTTTGCGACCAAGCCTGAGTGGTAACTGGTACCACAAGCGATGACTTGGACATGCTTAATGCCTTTTAATTGCACTTCATGACGCTGCAAAAAATCATCACGCAGTTTAGACGGCTCATCGCTATCTACAGCCATCTCAACAGTACGGGCAACCGCGTCTGGCTGCTCATAGATTTCTTTGAGCATATAATGCTTAAATTCACCTTTATCCGCATTGTGCTGTGCCGCATCAATTTCATGTATCTGACGTTTTACTTCGACACCATCGGCATAAACCTGAATGCTACTGCGCGTCAATTTGGCGATATCACCTTCTTCTAAGTACATAAATCGATTGGTGACCGGTAGTAAGGCTAATTGATCAGAAGCAATAAAATTCTCACCGATACCCACACCAATCACCAGTGGAGAGCCCAAACGAACAGTAATCAGCTCATCTGGGCAATCGATATGCAGAATACCAAGGGCAAATGCGCCATGTAATAACGGAATAACGGCACGAACCGCCTCTAGTAAATCGGGTGTGGTTTTGTAGATATCATTGATTAGATGGGCGACGACTTCGGTATCGGTCTGCGACGTAAATACGTAACCTTTAGCAATCAATTCTTCTTTTAACTCGGCATAGTTTTCAACGATACCATTATGTACCACAGCAATCTTGCCTGAAACATGCGGATGGGCATTACGCTGTGCCGGCTCGCCATGGGTGGCCCAACGTGTATGCGCAATACCAATATGACCATCGAAAAATTCAGGATTAACTGCCACAGCATCGACCAATGCTTGCACTTTACCCACTTGGCGCTCGCGATGGAGTTCGCCATCACGAATGACGGTCAGACCGGCAGAATCATAACCACGGTATTCTAGACGCTTAAGACCCTCAAGTAAGATACTAGCGATATTACGCTCAGCGACTGCTCCAACGATTCCACACATAACTATTCCTTAAATTCGATGTTTCATGTTTTGATTTTTAAAGGCTTCAATGTTTCAATGCTTAACCGCTCAAATACTTTGAGAGGCGATAATGTTCAGTCAATAAATAATAGAAGTCCATACTGGCAGAGCTTTTATACTAACAATTTTGACGTTATAAATATAAGGAAGCAGCATCACAAAAATTGTCATGCTGCTTAGTATTACTTCAATAGATACTGTACAGAATGCTTGTGATTGACCATTGCTATTTTGACTTTTTGGTCGGACGCTGAAAGTCGTTTTTCTGAGTTTGTCGTGCCCGTCCAAAGGCTAATGCTTTACTGTCGACGTCTTTAGTAATCACTGAACCTGCGGCAACCGTAGCGGTATCACCAATAGTCACAGGTGCCACTAAACTTGAGTTCGAGCCAATGAAGGCATTGTCTTCAATAATGGTTTGTGATTTATTGACACCATCATAATTGCAAGTAATGACACCTGCACCGACATTGACATCTTTACCAATGGTCGTATCACCGATATAACTCAAGTGATTAACCTTGCTGCCATGACCGATAGTCGATTTCTTAATTTCGACGAAATTACCAACTTTACTATTGTCAGCCAATACCGTTTCAGGACGCAGATGGGCAAAAGGACCAATATCAACGCCAGCACCAATCTCAGCGCGATCAATCACGCAGTAAGGTTTGATATGACAGGCATTACCAATGTGGGCGTTTTTAATGACACAGCCCGCTTCGATATAAACATTGTCACCTAAGACACAATCACCCTCGAATACCACACCCACATCGACAAACACGTCTTGACCTGCAGTCAAGGTACCGCGAATATCAACGCGACTTGGATCAGCGAACTGTACACCGGCTTCTTGCAGGTCGGCAACTAATTTGCCTTGCCACGTGCGCTCTAAGCTAGCAAGTTGTTGGCGGTTATTGACGCCTTCAATCTCAAAGGTATGCTCAGGCTCAATCGCGACAATATTAATGCCTTCAGCGACCGCCATTTTGACGATATCCGTCAGATAGTATTCTTGCTGCGCATTGTCATTAGACAGCTTTGGCAGATATTTATGCAATAACGCATTATCGACGCAGTAAATACCGCTATTGATCTCTTGGATCTTCTGCTCATCGGCGCTGGCATCTTTTTGCTCGACGATGGCTTCGATATTGCCGTCTTTGTCACGTTTGATACGACCGAGACCAAAAGGATTGTCTACGGTCAACGTCAACATCGACATGCCCTCGGTGTTAGCCGCTTGTAGTGTTGCTAATGTCTGGCAGCTGACTAATGGCACATCACCATAGAGAATCAGGCTTTGCCCTTCTTTGGGTAATTCTGACAGGGTCACTTTCACCGCATGTCCAGTACCTAATTGCTCAGTCTGAGCAACCCAAGTAATAGGCAGATGCGCATATTGAGCATTGATATCTGCTTGGACTTGCTCGCCACCAAAACCATGAACAATAATGGTGTCATCAACCGTTAATTGATGACATGTATCAAGGACATGACCCAATAACGACTTACCAGCCAATGTCTGTAGCACTTTTGGCTTAGCCGACTGCATACGCGTGCCTTTGCCAGCAGCGAGGATGATTACCGAGAGGGGAGTTGTCATAATAGCCTACAAATGTAACAAAATATAATTTCAAATTATAACGCAAACCGTCATTTAACTAAAACGCTATGTCGTGACATCTTTGTAACTTACGTTGCTTGTCATGGGCTTACCATTTACTGGTGGCTTGCTGATAAATTGGCTATCGTCACAAACGCATTACTAAAAAAGTGGACGAGTCAAAAAAACGATGGACTATAAACGACAATCGGTTATGAAAGACCGTCGCTTATATAAAAGCGAGGCTAATTTAACAATTAAAGGATGGTGGTATAAATAATGATCCAAACGGCTGCTGCCATGATACCTGCGATGATGTCATCAAGCATGATACCTAGGCCGCCCGCGACTTTTTTATCTGCCCAGCCAATCGGTGGTGGCTTAATAATGTCAAAAAAGCGGAACAATATAAAGGCGATAATAATGGCAACAATAGAAGAGGTTTGGGCGATATTTTGCCAAAAATTGCCGTCAGCGATACCCATATAAGATAGCGGCAGTAGGGTAAGCCACATGCCTGCCCATTCATCCCAGACGATATGCGGGTTATCATGACCACCCATTAGCTCTGAGGTACGACCGCATATCCAACTACCAATCACACAAGAGAGAATGGTAATAATCAAAAATGGCACGAATCCTAAGCTTAGCAATGGTATCGCGACGATTAAGCCACCAACCGTGCCCCAAGTACCGGGTGCACGGCGAGGCAGACCACTACCCAAACCTAATCCAAGCCAATAAACTACGCGGTCAAGCATATTGGCATTGGCGGGTAGCGGCGGGCAATCATTGGCTTTGCGGATATCAGGCTTAGATAGGTTGTGATCAATCATGGGTTAACCTGCAAAATGTTGGTAACCCGTCAGATTGGGCCAAGTAGTAAAGGGGGCGGGATGGGTAGGTGTGATTGGCTGTCCTTGATAAAAAAGCTCTGGTGGTAAATTTTTGATAGAATCTGGCTCATTTACGGCTATGACTTCGCCGATACAGGTAACAGGCGTGTTGCTACTGTCATTAACAGGTGGTTCAATATGAGCAGGCAAAGTAAAAGCCAATTCATAATCATCACCGCCAGTCAGCTGGCACAACAAGCGCTCGGTTAACTCAGCGTTTGCCAATGCTTTGCTAGTAGGTAGCTGATCGAGATGAATGCGCATACTAACGCTGCTTTGTTGGCAGATATGTCCAATGTCTTGATAGAGACCATCAGAGATATCTATCATTGACGTTGCACCGATTTGTGCTAGTGCTGCACCTAGTGCAATACGCGGCGTTGGCATATGTAGACGATGCGCAAGCTCAATACCGATAGCAGTATCAGGATGCTGTAGCGCATAAGCGGCATCGCCAAGCGTGCCTGAGACATAGATTTTATCGCCAACTTGCGCGCCTGAACGGTAGACGGCTGGCGTCCCTTTGGTGAGTAACCCTTGCGCGCTGACACTCAGCACTAAATTGTCGCTGCGCGTGGTATCACCACCAATCAGCGTCACCCCAAATAGCTGGCAAGCATGAAATAAGCCTTTAGCAAATTCACTTAACCATTGCTCATTCGCCAAGCGCTCAGGCAATGCTAACGCTAGCAGAATACTATGCGGAGTTGCACCCATCGCGGCAATATCTGAGACATTCACTACTACAGCTTTATAGCCGATGGCAAATGCAAGCTTATTTACCTGCTCCCAATCGCCGCTAAAGTGTCGACCTTGAACGAGTGTATCAATACAGCTAACCAAGCGCGCACCCACAGGCAAGCACATCACCGCGGCATCATCACCAATGCCTTTTTCGACCCTGCCTTTATTGACACTGCTGGACAATGACTGTGCAGCTTGCATTTGGGAGAATATACGCTCAATCAGCTCAAACTCATTCATGATTAGTCTTTGCTGTCTGCATCAGTGCGGTCTGTTTCAATCGCTTTTTTGCTCGCTTTAAAGTCACTAATATTGGCAGTAGCTTTACTAGCACTATTGCGTTTGACGGTAGCATTATTGGCACTAATACGAGGCTTGTTTGAAGCGGTTGATTTTTCTTCAATGGCAGCTGTATCAGCACTATCTTCTATATCAGCGTTATCGTCAGCATTGGTATCAGCTTTTATTACAGGTTTAGCAGCCGCTTTTTGTGAGGTGCGTAAATTGGCTTTGCTATCTGCTTCTACTTCAATAGCACGCAGCTCTACGGCCATTTTATCAAGGACGGCATTAATCAATTTATGCGCGTCAGTAGCACCAAAGTGATTATTGAGCTTCATCGCTTCATCAAGTACCACTTTATAAGGAATCTCTAAGCGGTTTTGTAGCTCGTAAGTACCAATCAAAAGAATAGCGTGCTCAACGGTGTCCAATTTATCGATTTCACGGTCAAGATGCTGAGAGATAAGGACATCTAGCACCTCGATCTGCTCTGGGATGTCACGCATCATTTCATGATAATAGCCAATATGTACGGTATGCATGGCATTGGTCGCGCGGGTACGAGCAGCGATATCGTGTGGGGCATTGTCTTTCCAGCCAAGCTTACCATCGATATCGAAGCGGCGGTCAGTGACAAGCCATTCGTATAGACCTTGCATCGCAAAGCGTCGCGCTTTACGGATAGCGGTGTGACTGGTCTTATAAGAAGACTCACTCATATCGAAGATTTGATCACCCGCACTGCTGCTCGCGATGCGCGTGGCTTCAGCTTGTTTATCATTGGTTTGGGCGGTTTTCGCAGCGCTGATAGCGCGCTTGAGTTGGTCAGTCATAGGGGGTCTATACCTAGTTGCTAAGATAAAAAGTTTTTAAGATAAGAGTTTTAAAATAAAATGTTAAATAGTAGTTAGCTGGCAGGCTTTGCCAGTCGAGTTTTGTAGCGTACTTGGTAACAGTTTTTGTAACACTGACGCTGTGGTCTCGATAAAAACGAAAGCTCATAAGAACCACAGCGCTCATTAAATAACAAACAGCCTATCAAATGACGGCTTGATTAAGCATCTTCACTGTCATCTTCAATATCTAACTGTGATAGTACCGCAAGCATTTCTAGTACAACCATCGCCGCTTCTGAGCCTTTGTTACCAGCTTTCGTGCCAGCACGCTCAATCGCTTGCTCAATACTATCAGTGGTCAATACGCCGTTTGCGACTGGAATGTTGTAATCCATCGCTACAGCGCTCAAGCCTTTGGCAGATTCGCTTGCAACGAAATCAAAATGCGGTGTGCTACCACGAATAATCGCACCTAAAGCAACGATGGCGTCAAAGCGATCAGACTCAGCAGCGCGCTGTGCAACCAATGGCAATTCAAAAGCACCCGGTACACGGATAACGGTAATGTTGCTACCTAGTACACCGTGACGTAGTAGCGCATCAATTGCACCATCTACCAATGACTCAACCACAAAACCATTAAAACGACCGACGACGATACCAATACGAACGTCTTTGTTTTGATGTAAATTACCATCGATGTGAGTCACGTCATTGCGCTGCTGTTGTAGATTTGACATAAAAAATCCTTTGCCGAATGGGCTTTTAATTAAAATGTAGGAATAAATAATGCGCTAAATATATCGCTAGGTTCAAATGGCTTATTATCCGTTAGATAATCAGTTAAATGAACGAAAATAAGTGGTTAGCGCTATGATAACATTTTTTTCTGTTTTATTTGTATTTTACGAGCGTACTATAGACGCATTTGTATGCCTTGTGCTGCCATATACGCTTTGGCTTCTTGAACCGTATACTCACCAAAATGGAAGATGCTGGCAGCAAGGACGGCATCGACGCCGCCTTCCAGCACCCCTTCGGCTAAATGTTGCAAATTGCCGACGCCGCCTGAAGCAATAACAGGCACATTGACGCGGCTAGTAATTTGCTTCATCAATGCCAGATCATAGCCTTTTTTGGTGCCATCACCATCCATCGAGGTGACTAATAGCTCACCGGCCCCAAGGTCCGCCATCTTAACCGCCCATGCGACTGCATCAATGCCCGTTGGCTTACGTCCACCGTGCGTGAAGATTTCCCAGCGCGGTACTTTAATACCATCGATATCGATGTCAGCAACGCGTTTGGCATCGATAGCCACGACGATACATTGGTTACCAAATTTCTGCGCCGCTTCACCGACGAACTCAGGGGTAAATACCGCTGCTGAATTAATCGCTACTTTATCCGCACCTGCATTGAGTAAGTTGCGGATATCCGCAATCTTACGCACGCCACCACCAACTGTCAGCGGAACAAATACCGTCTCCGCCATACGCTCAACGGTATGATAGGTGGTATCGCGCTCATCATTGGTCGCAGTAATGTCTAAAAAAGTAATCTCATCAGCGCCTTGTTCGTTGTAGCGTTTTGCGACTTCAACAGGGTCTCCTGCGTCTTTGATATCGACAAACTGCACACCTTTGACCACACGACCATTATCAACGTCCAAACAAGGAATGATACGCTTTGCTAACATAGGGACTTTCGCCTTATAATCAATTCATTCTATAAGCGCTAGTCTAGCAAAATCACCGCCATCTCAGGCAGGTTTTCGCAAGATTATTATGCTTTTAGCCAAAGTTTGCTCATGCACGGTACAATCACTGTCATTACCGTATCTATTTACCCTCTTTTAATTGCCATAAGTGAGATGTCATGTCCGTCTATACCCAGTTAACCGATGACCAGTTTGCCGATTTTTGCCACCGTTTTGGCGTATCGTTCGCCCGTGCCATTCCGATCACCCAAGGTATCAAAAACTCTAACTGGTTTATTCAGACGACTGACGATGTAGATGGCGCACACTCTTATGTATTTACCTTATTTGAAGAACGTCCACCAGAAGACATCGAAAAGATGGCGATTATCTTAAATCAACTGCACGGTAAGTTACCGGTCGCTGCGCCGTTAGCATTGCTTGATTTAGGCGCTGATAGCGCAGAAAAATGCTATGTCATTCAATATGACAATAAAGCAATTACCTTAGTGCCATGCCTAGCAGGCTCGCATCCACAGCAGACGACGCAAGCGATGTGTCATGAAATTGGCGCCGCTTTAGCGATGCTGCATGAGACATTGCAAGCATTACAACCTGCGGAAGAATATGGCGTGCCTTTATACCCATGGAGCGAGGTGCGCGATCGTGAAAGGCAATTTATGCCAGCTGACGAAGCCAAATTGATGAGTGATATTTGGCAGTCTTATACGGATTTGCCGCTTGCCAGCTTGCCAAAAGGCTTATGTCATTTAGATATGTTTGCTGATAACACGCTATGGAACTTATCGTTAAATAATAGCCAAAAAGGTGAAGTGCGTCTGACTGGGTTGTTAGACTTTACCGAAGTTAGCGTCGAGCACTATGTGATGGATATTGCCATTACGATCAATGACTTTTGTACCACTTGGGGTATGGCTGAACAAGGCGAGTCAGTGAATTTTGACCGCAGCAAAATGGCGGCTTTCTTACAAGGCTATGAGTCGAAACGCATGCTCGGTGAAGATGAAAAACTTGCCTTACCAGTGATGCTCGCAAAAGCGGCGGTGATTTTTTGGCTATTGCGTCTCAACGTTATTCACTATAACCGTACCGAAGGACGTACGGGCGATAATATCATGGTCAAAAATCCTGACCTGATGAAACGCCTTGCTGCTTATCATTGGTCACATGTTGAAAAAGCGCAGAGTACCGTATTTGTACTAGAGCATGCGCGTTATAAAGATGATGATAAAAATAACGATGTCGAAGATTTTAAGATAATCGGTGTGTTTGCGACTGAGCAACAAGCACAAGCTGCTATTGAGCAATTAAAATCACAATCTGGCTTTAAAGATTATCCAAACGGTTTCCATATTGATGCTTATCCGTTAAATCAAATTAATTGGTCACAAGGTTTCGGTTGCTAATAGAATAATAGCAACGAGTTATATTTATAAATATTTAAAAGGAATTTATCATGACCGATCAAGTTGATAACTGGCACAAGCTGGCACGTTACGACACCAATATGCAAGGTGAGTTACATGCCAATCTGCTGCGTAACAATGGTATTACGGTGTCTCTGCAACCGCTGAGTGCGATGCCCGGTATGAACTCTGGGATTGTGCTGTGGGTACAGGATACTGATTTGGCGCACGCCAAGCGCATTTTGGCAAATATTGACACCGATGGGGCAACGCCTTATGAGGTGTTTGATGAAACGTCAGCCGCCAAAATTAACCCTACTTTAAATTCTGCACAAGACGACAATAACGGTGGTGAAGTATAAATGTGTCAACTCCTAGGAATGAACTGTAATACCCCAACGGATATTGGTTTTAGCTTTGCAGGGTTTCGTCGTCGTGGCGGTATGACCGACAGTCATGAGGATGGCTTTGGTATTGCATTTTTTGAGCGTAGTGAATGCACTAATAGTGACAAACCAGAGAATGCTTCAACTGGTCTACGCTTATTCCATGACAATCGCCCAAGCCATTTATCGCCCGTGGCTGATTTGGTTAATAACTATCCAATCAAAGCCATGAATGTAATCGCTCATATTCGTAAAGCCACCCAAGGGCAGAATTGTTTGGCGAACACCCATCCCTTTGTCCGTGAAGTCTGGGGCGAGCAGTGGGTATTTGCGCATAACGGTCAGATGAATAGCGAATTTATCAAACGCTGTCAGCGCTTGCAAGACAACGGCAACGCCTCACATTGCCAGCCAGTTGGTTCAACTGATTCTGAAATGGCGTTTTGCTACCTTGTTAATCGTTTAAAAAGTAGCTTTAAAACTCGCCCTGATGACCAAACGCTGTTTAACTTTTTGACCACCCAATGTCGTTATTTATCCGCCAATGGCTTGTTTAATTGCTTGATATCGAATGGCAGTTGGCAATTGGCTTATGCGGGGAGCTTATTGTTTTATCTCACGCGTCAAGCACCATTTGGTGAAGCGAAATTAGCAGATGATGATTTAGCCATTAACTTTGGTGATGTGACGACAGATACCGACAAAGTGACGATACTAGTGACCGTGCCATTGACTGAAAATGAAAAATGGCAACAGTTAGCCGTTAATGAGTGTCTGATATTTCAAGATGGCGACGTCATTTATAAAGACAGCCCAAGTCAGCGGAAGTTTTTGACGATTGATGAAGGGATTGCGGTAGCACGTGCAGTTGGAGCGAGTGTTTAGGATGGTTGACTTGTATTTTTAAATTGGCTGTTCCACTATGAAATTAATAGTTTAATAAAAATTAGGTGAATCCATGTTAGGCAATGACATTCAAATCAAACAGCTTGTGGGCGTAGGCGATGTACATCTCAGCTTTCAACCTGACCAAAGAGTCTACTGCCTGATTGGTGAAAACGGTATCGGCAAGACAAAGTGTTTGGAGGCTTTGTTTACTCTATGCTTCATTACCAACGGACTCCTTTATGCCAGTATTATGAGTGACGAACTATTTGCATTTAACAATATAATTTCTGATGGACGTACATTTAATGATATCTCTGATAAAAGCTTAAAGGGCTTCGAAAGTCATAATTCAGCTGTAGTCATGATTGGTGCTTTGAATCGTGGAACCATTGATTATGAAGAAATAGATGTAAATCAGAACATTGGTACTCGGGATACACGTTTAAAAAAATATATTGATGAAAGTTTTTCGACTTTGAATAATAAAAAAATGCATAGTTTAGGAATGGGTGAACTATTAAACCAATGGATAATTCAGCGTGCTCAATCTGCTAACCCTTACCAAACCGCCGAAGATAATCGCGAAGTTGAAATCACCACACTGCTAAATTTACTTAACAAATTGGATGAACGAATTGATAGTAAGTTTCTTGAAATATCAGGAAATAACCGTGTATTTATTAAAGTTACTGGTAAGAAAACTGAGTTATCAGAACTATCAAGCGGCTTTGCGTCAATACTGAAAATCATGCAATCCATTATTTCGGGCTACAGTTATTTTACTAACGAAACGAATATTGCCTATGTCAAAGGAGTGGTCTTCATTGATGAAATAGAAAGCCATCTTCATACCAAATGGCAAGCGACTATTATTCCTACCTTGAAACGTCTATTCCCGAATACTACCTTTTATATCACTACTCACTCCGCTATCGTACTTAGCCAATTACAACATGGTGAAGCCTATGAGCTATATCGCGATAAAGGAGATGGGGTAGTAAAAACAGAGCTAATAGAATATCCGAATAATGCAGCGTTTGTAGACTTATTGAAGGATGCTTTTGATATTGATATCAATCGTCTTAAGTTAGCGCGAGATAATGCGCCACAGCAAACAGAAGCGAAACAAGCATTACTAAGTTTATTAGATGAAAAAATTAAGCAGTTAGAGGCAAGGCAATTATGAAAGAGAAAGAGAAGCTTCTAGACACAAATTATCTGATTAGTTTGCTTGAAGGTAAAAGTGATGAAAATGATACTCAACTTTTACAGAATTTGAAAGAATTACATAGTGAAATAGCGCTAAACAATGTAGAAATAGTGATAACTCCGCTTATTCGTTATGAGTTTCTTAGATACTTTTTGTGGAAGAAACAAGATAGTGAGATTGGAAAATACATCAATGTGATGAATAGCTTAACTACTTTAGATATCAGTCAAGACGTCGCAGATTTGGCTACTGATTTATACCGATTAGATAAATTTATTGCCAACGAAAATAATGTCAATAAAAATATTGATAAACGTCAGTTTGATATATTTCATTTTGCTACGGCTAAGATTAATGATATCGAATTGCTATCTAATGACAAGCACTTGCCGCAGCTTGAGAAGCTATATACTCTTTACGAAGGAAAACTAATTTAGTTACTAACTCAAGTACACCCCACAACACCGCTTAAACTTCTCACCTGAACCACAAACACACGGCTGCTTTTGCGTCACAGACATTGAAACAGTCGGATCCAAAAAATACCAGCGTACATCATTATTGACTTTGTCTGTCACCTTCACAAAGGCAGACAATTCATGATGCGCCTGCACTTTCTCTTCTAAATTACTTGCATTATTAGTTGACTTGAAATAAGCCCTAAATTCGACCTGCGCATGGCGTTTGCCTAACTTTGGCGTGTGCGCTACGATTTCTAATCCTGCCCAATTCGTCTCTTTTGCCCACGATTCAATCGCGTTAATATCAAGCAAGTTTTGCTGCGCGGGTAGCGTAGTCTTGACGATATAGTCTGGCTTAATCAATACAAAGGCGCTATAACGCGACCGCATAAGACGTTCGGCTGTCTCCGCTTTTATACCCTCTGCTTTGCCAACCTCACCATTATAAAGAGCATCATTATAAACAGCCTCATGATAAGGCTGACAGCAATCTTTATAAAGTAGTGGTGAGCTGATAGCGCTTGATAGTGGATTAATTTGGCAAGGGCAAACGTGTAGATTAGGTTGCATGTTTTATTCTCATTTTTGCTTGGGTTTTATTGCTTTACCGTATCTTTATCGCAGCATGCTTTTTATCAGTTCTGGCAATATGCCAACTTTTAGCTGTGCCCATGGTGCTGGGTCGCGCAGCTGCTGCCAAAATGCATCAAACGGCGGGGCAAAATAGACCAACATGGCGAGCAGTGTATATAGCAATAAATACCACCACTTATCTTTAGGCTGATAAAACTTCATCGCTGTACCTGATGAGCGCTTCATTTTCATATTCGATAAGTTAACACTATATAGCTCGTCCAATGTCAAATGCACTAGCGCGCCACCGAATAAAAATAAACCGTAAAACCAGCTTGCCGTCAGTGGGAGGTGCAAGATGTAGTAGCTTAAATAAGTCAGCCCCAAACCCAAAATTGCCATATAAGGCACGGAGTGAATGACGCCGCGATGCACGGTCATGTTGGTAAAAATAGAGAAAACCACATAACGCATAAAGCCGTAGCCTGCTAGCCATAATGCAATCAGGGCGAGCAAACTCAGCTCACTGCGCCAATGCATGACCAAACCAAAGGCAAAGATAAATGAGGTGATATTAAACCCAAGCTTAATCGGTGTGGAGTTATCAGAATCCAAATCAGGCAGCAGCCCACCGATAGTGCCGAGCGCCACGCAAACTAAAAACCCCGAATCATCAATCAATCCCGCTTTATAAACTGTCAAACTGAGTGTACCACTGACCATGAATGCAACATTCAGGTGGGTGTTAAAATTTGCCATAAAAACTCATCAATAAATAGCGCGCGAAACGATTGTTTCGAGGCGTTTGCCTAGCGGTAAAAAGCGCACCATAATAGCATAGCGCAGCCAAACGTCTAACAGATAAGGCTCGTATGCAGCGACTGGTTTACCCACTACCTTTGATTCTAATATGTCTTTGGAAAATATATTGATACTTAATAATAGAACGTTAAACCCTTGTTACGTTTACGATTATGCCACGATTTGACAACGTCTAGACGTTAACAAAGCGCCGCCGTTTTGTTATGGTAAAAGAGCGTTATTGTTAAGTCCTAAAGGGTCGCTTAGCTATTTTGTTAACTCAGCTTTATATTCTACTGTGTCAAATAATAATGATTTTGAATGCAACTCGTACAATCATCTATCTAGCCACCAATCCTCAGCATAAACCTATAACCGTTTGGGCTTAGGATCTATAACAACGATAAGGAAGCTACCATGAGTGATATTTTTAATGTAAAAGACACCATTTCGGTCGCGGGCAAGGAACATGCCTATTACAGTTTGCCAAAGTTGACCGAAACCTTTGAGCACATCAGTAAATTGCCATTTTGTATGAAAATCGTCTTAGAAAACCTATTACGTAATGAAGATGATGGTCAATCTGTCGGCAAAAACCATATCGAAGCCGTTGCTAACTGGGATGCAGGCGCAGAAGCGTCAAAAGAGATCGCCTTTATGCCAGCCCGTGTGGTCTTGCAAGACTTTACTGGTGTGCCGTCAGTTGTCGATTTGGCAGCCATGCGTGATGCGGTGGTTGAGCTTGGCGGTAAAGCTGAGCAAATTAACCCATTTATCCCGAGTGAATTGGTTGTCGATCACTCTGTACAAGTCGATGCTTATGGCCGAGAAGATGCACTAGACTTGAACGAAAAAATTGAATTTAAACGTAATAATGAACGTTATGAATTCCTGCATTGGGGTCGTAATGCGTTTAAAAACTTTGTGGTCGTACCACCAGCCACTGGTATCGTGCATCAGGTTAACCTTGAATACTTAGCTCGTGTTGTAATGGCTGCTGATGTCAATGTTGATGGTAAAAGTGAGCTGACTGCTTATCCAGACACGGTATTCGGTACGGACAGTCATACGACGATGATTAATGGTATCGGTGTGCTTGGTTGGGGTGTCGGCGGTATTGAAGCGGAGGCGGCAATGCTTGGTCAACCGTCATCAATGCTGATTCCACAAGTGGTCGGTTTTGAGTTAAAAGGCAAACTCACTGAAGGCGTTACCGCGACAGATTTGGTATTGCGTGTGGTTGAAATGCTGCGTGCGCATGGTGTGGTTGGTAAATTCGTGGAGTTTTATGGCGAAGGCTTACACAGTATGCCACTGGCGGATCGTGCGACGATTGCCAATATGTCACCAGAATATGGGGCAACCTGTGGTATTTTCCCGATTGACCAAATGGCAATTGATTATTTGCGTCTATCAGGTCGTGAAGAAAGTCAGATTGAGTTGGTCGAAAAGTATGCCAAGGCGCAAGGTTTATGGCACGATGCCGATACCCCAGCGGCAACGTATTCAAGTAAACTAGAGCTTGATTTATCATCGGTACAGCCTGCACTTGCCGGTCCGAATTTGCCACAGCAGCGTATCAATTTATCTGATATGCACGAAAAATTTGGCGAAACTTTAGAAAAAATGACCAAAGACCGCAAATCAGAAGTCGAAGGCAAGGTACGCTTTGATGAAGAAGGCGGCGAGCAGGAGCAAGCGGATAGACTCTATGCTAAGCCTAATGTTTTCTCTGACGTCAATATCGATGATAAGAGCCATAAATTGCGTGATGGTTCTGTCGTTATCGCAGCGATTACCTCATGTACCAATACCTCAAACCCTGCGGTGATGATTGGTGCAGGTTTGGTGGCGAAAAAAGCCGCTGCAAAAGGTCTAAAAGCTAAGCCTTGGGTCAAAACTTCATTGGCTCCCGGTTCGAAAGTCGTCACCGATTATCTTGAAAAATCTAAGTTAATGGACGAGCTCGAAAAAACAGGCTTCTATTTAGTGGGTTATGGTTGTACCACTTGTATCGGTAACTCAGGACCGCTCTTAGAATCGATTGAAAAAGGTATCGAAGAAAAAGACTTAGTCGCTGCTGCCGTGTTGTCAGGTAACCGTAACTTTGAAGGTCGTATCCACTCGCACGTAAAAGCCAGTTATTTGGCGTCACCACCATTGGTAGTGGCTTATGCGCTGGCAGGTACGGTTGATATTGATTTAACGACGCAGCCGTTAGGACAAGATCAAGATGGCAAAGATGTCTTCTTGAAAGATATTTGGCCAACGTCAGATGAGATCAATGAGCTGATTGCCAATAATATCGATGCGGATATGTTCCGCAAAAACTACGGTGAAGTGTTTGACGGTAGTGCCGCCTGGAACGCCATTAGCTCAGCCGATAGCCAGTTGTATCCGTGGAGCGAAGCGTCTACTTATATTAAAAACCCGCCGTTCTTTGATGGAATGACCATGGAGCCAGAAGGAATTCCTGATATCGAAGGCGCGCGTATCTTGGGTCTGTTCGGCGATTCAATCACCACTGACCATATCTCACCAGCCGGTAATATCGATCCAGACTCGCCAGCAGGTAAGTACTTGCAAGAGCGCGGTGTGATGCAAGCCGACTTCAATAGCTATGGCTCACGCCGTGGTAATGACGCGGTAATGACGCGCGGTACCTTTGCCAATATCCGTATCAAAAATACCATGATGGCTGGCAAAGAGGGCGGCTATACTTATTACTTCAAAGGCGATAGCGCCACGCTTCAAGACGGCGAAGAAATGGCGATTTATGATGCGGCAATGAAGTATAAAGAAGACAAGCGTCCGCTCGTGGTACTTGGCGGTGCAGAATATGGCTCTGGCTCTAGCCGTGACTGGGCAGCGAAAGGGACAATTTTGCTTGGCGTAAAAGCAGTATTGACCAGCTCGTTTGAGCGTATTCACCGCTCAAACCTCGTCGGTATGGGTGTATTGCCATTAACCTTTAAAGATGGTGAAAATGCAGAAACTTATAATCTAGACGGCTCTGAAGTGCTTAGCATTACAGGTCTAGATAATGGCGAGAGCAAGACCGCCAAAGTCACGGCTACACGTGCCGATGGTTCGTCTGAGAGCTTTGATGTCAATGTCATGCTACAGACGCCAAAAGAGCGCGAGTACGTGCGTCATGGTGGCGTGTTGCACTATGTTCTACGTCAGTTAGCTGCTGAAAGTAAAAACGCTGCGTAATGGTCAATTGAGCTTAGTATGACAAAAAGCCCAACCCCAGTTAAAGTAGGGGATTGGGCTTTTTTATTATCTGGGAAAAGGGAAACACGTATCTGCAAATCTATTCCAATGAACTATCCAAAGTTTTCATTCCAGCTCTCCTTAAATATTTTATTTAAGAATGCTTCTTTATCGATGCTGCCGTCATTTTTTAAGCAGGTCTTATCGACAAAAAGATAATTCGTCCAGTTGATATCAGGAGACAGTTCATTGATTTCATTTACGATATCAACTTCGCTAATATCAGAGAAATCTCTAATAACAAGTTTTTGTGCCAACTCTAAAATTCGACTCTTTGTTTTATACTCATGAGAATTTGGATACTCAGAAATTTTATCAAACAACGCCTCGTAATTTATATCTCCATTTTCGTTTACATATTCATCACTCCAGAATATATAGTCACTCCAAAATGGGTCAGGAGACAGTTTGTCTAGTTCACGCTTTATTGCTACTTGCCTTGACTCTGAGCATGGAGTATTAATTAACTCTTCAAGTAATAAAGTGATTTTTTGCTTAGTATCATCGTTCATTATTATTTCCTCTGCTATTTATTCCAATGGTTTCAACCTTTATCAGTCAACAGCCTAATTCCCAAGCCAATAAATACCACACCGCTTATCTTGTTTAAAATGGCTTCGATAGAGGGGTTTTTTCTCAGGTTTTCACTGAATTTTGACGCCAATAATGCTAAGCACAAGCACCATATAAAGCCAGTGACAGCAAAGGTCAGCCCTAAAATGACGAACGACACCATGCTATAAGCATAACTGGTATCGATAAACTGAGGGAAGAACGCCAAAAAGAATAATGCGACTTTTGGATTAAAGGTATTGGTGAGCACACCTTGCTTATATATTTGCCAGTGATCTAAAGGCTGAACGGGCTTTGGCTTCTCGTCATCCTGCAAACTCGCGGCTATCAAAGGCTGTTGTTTACTTATGAGCATTTTGACGCCTAGATAGCACAAATAGCTGGCACCAATATATTTTACGAGCATAAATGCCGTAGGGGAGTTAGCCAGCAACACGGACAATCCTAGCGAAGCCAACAGCGTATGCACCAGAATGCCTGAAGTAATACCCAACACAGAATAAAACCCTGCCGTTTGCCCCTGCGAAATACTACGGGTAATGATGTACATGCTATCCGTGCCTGGGGTCAGGTTTAACAAGATGGCGGCTAAAATAAACCCTAGATAATTCTCAATCCCGAACATGGTTAAAACGTCCTTGTGTTAAGCCTAAAAATTTGTATGTTATAAAGTATTTATACATTTTATAAAATTCTTATAGGATTGATGGTAGCGAGGATCTTACGGGTTGGCAATAGAATAAATCATTCAATAAATACTGATATTAAAAACCATAAAGCAGGTTATGGCTTCAGTCTTTATCGAAATCAATAAAACGTAAATATCTTATAAAATCGCAGATACCGCAATCTGAACTCTGATAAGATATCAGAGATTAATAAGACATTTGTTGATAATAAGGATTTGAGATGAAACGTTTGGCTTATACCATTGCTGTATCTGTTTTGGCCACGACTGTTGGGATAAATGCCGCGCATGCCGAGAGAGTTTGCAAAGTAACAGATCCGACGGGTACTCCACTAAACATTCGCGACGAGCCTAATGGCAAGATTATTAATAAGCTGCGTAATGATCGCGAGGTGTATGTCACAGATACTACTTATGATAATAAAAATCGTCCGTGGGTATATTTAGAAGGCTATTACAAGGGCGAATACAGGCATTGGGGCTGGGCGATTAGAGAGTTTGTCTCTTGTTATGATCGTTGATATATTAATTTCAGCTTATCCAAACTATAATGAACTGGATATAACAAAACCAATAGACATAAAAAAGCCCAGTCACCGTATGATGACTGGGCTTTTTTATTGTTCGCTTATTAGTCTAACCTGATGCTTAAAGGTGCTAAGCAAAAGTGCTAATAAGTGACGCCGAATAGTGGCGTCCCCAGGGGGATTCGAACCCCCGTTACCGCCGTGAAAGGGCGGTGTCCTAGGCCTCTAGACGATGGGGACGCATAGAGTGTTATAACCAATGGTTACAACGGTACTTCACAATATCAGATAGCTTAATAAGTAAGCATTGCCTAGGTGCTGATATCGTCCTACTAGCGAGTATTTATGGTTACGTTTCAGTAGTACTGAGCGTTGCAATAAATAGTATGGTGGAGCTAAACGGAGTCGAACCGTTGACCCCTTGCATGCCATGCAAGTGCTCTACCAACTGAGCTATAGCCCCTCGCTAAGAGTGTGCGTATTTTATGTAAGAGCGGCAGTCTTGTCAACTACTATTTTAAAAATAATGCATAAATATTCGAAAAAGAGCGTTTAAAGCTATTTTAGCTACTTAATAAGCCCAAATTAGCGTGGATTTTGCTTGATGGCAATCTCTTTGATGGCTTTGTCGGTAAAGAATTCTTCTTCTGTACACTTAGAACTGCCATCTGAAAAAATAATGGCACAACATTCTGTGGGGATATATTGCCCCCCCTTTTTGTTGTACTGTGCTGATTCCTTTAAAGCCAACGATGTCAGATTCTTTCAATCGATCGACATTATGATTGGTATAACCACAGTAAGTGGTGTATATCCACTTTAAATCTTCAAAGTCCTGACCCTTTGTCAGGATAAGTTTTGCATCATAAAGCTCTTTTACGATGGCATCATAGTATTTCTGTGCTTCTTTGAGCGTGCTAAAGACATAGTCTTTGCTTTCTATCGTGACGGTTTTGGCGGCCATGTTTATTTCCAATTAAAAGGTTTGATAAAGGGTATTTAATAGTTGAAGGGTAGTAGTACCTATTAATGACAAAAAAAGGGTCAGAACTGGGCTGACCCTTCTAAATTCATAAATTTCAGATAATCGATTGTTTAGTAGATGAATTACTCAGCTGCCAAGCTATTCAGCAGCTAAAAAATCTGGCAACTCAGCCGCTTGTTTCTCAAGCTTCTTCAGTTTCTTTTTACCCAAACCGCCAAGTACATCAACTGCATGACGCAAGCGAGTCAACGTCATATCAGCGCCGATAATTGCCATAGAATTCATGACTGGCGTCGATGAGGTGCTACCAGCGATAGCGATAAAGAATGGTGCCATAAAGTCACGCATTTTAATATCAAGATGGGCAGCAAGACCTTTTAGCGTGGCGTAAATATTTTCTTCTGACCACGTTGGCAAGGTTTCTAGCTGCCAAAGCGCCAGTTGCAGCATCTCAGTAATTTGTTCAGGGGTGAGTGATTTATGGGTAAAGCTCTCAGCATTGATATTAGGTAAGTTCTGGAAATAGAAACCACCCCAATTAACTGCATCAGATAACAGCTCAATACGAGGCTGAATTGCCGCTGCGATAGCCGTAAGCTTGTCACTGTTATTTGCCCAATCGAGGATTTTATTTTTTAACTGTTCAGGAGTAAGCGCGCGTAGCCATTCTGCGTTGAGCCAGTTTAGTTTTTCGATATCAAAGATAGGGCCGCCGAGCGACACACGCTGGATATCAAAGCTCGCAATCATCTCTTCTAAGGTAAATTGCTCAGCTTCGTCAGGCATCGAGTAGCCCATACGACCGAGGTAGTTGAGCAACGCTTCAGGGAGCACACCAGCATCACGATAGTAAGTGATAGAGGTTGGGTTTTTACGCTTAGACAGTTTTGATTTATCTGGGTTACGCAGCAGTGGCATATGGCAAAGTACAGGCATCTCCCAACCAAAATACTCATAGAGCAGCTGATGCTTGGGCGCAGAGTTAAGCCACTCTTCACCGCGTAGCACATGGCTGATGTCCATCAAATGGTCATCGACAACGTTGGCTAAATGATAAGTCGGCATGCCGTCGGTTTTTAGCAGCACTTGCATGTCGACTTGTGTCCAAGGAATCTCAACCGTACCGCGTAACATGTCATGTACTTGACAGACGCCTTCGGTAGGCACACGCATACGAATGACATGCGGTTTGCCCTCACTGACCAATTGCGCAGTTTTCTCAGGTGCTAAATGGGCACAGCGACCGTCATAACGTGGCGTTTCACCATTGGCCATTTGCGCAGCTCGCATGGCATCGAGCTCTTCGCTGGTACAAAAGCAGCGGAATGCATGATCGTTTTCTATGAGCTGTTCGGCGTGCTTTTTATAAATATCACTACGCTCGCTCTGACGATAAGGCGCATGCGGGCCTCCAATATCTGGACCTTCCGCCCAGTCGAGACCGACCCAGCGCAGCGCATCCAAAATCATTTTTTCAGATTGTTCGGTTGAGCGCGTTTGATCCGTATCTTCGATACGTAAAATAAATTCGCCGCCGTGGGCTTTAGCAAAAGCTAAATTGAATAGGGCAATATAAGCGGTGCCGACATGCGGAAAGCCAGTAGGCGATGGCGCAATGCGGGTGCGGACAGGGCGCGTGCTGTTAGTTGAAGTCGATGATTGCATCATAAAATTCTCAGAATAGGCTAGTTAATGAATATGGCAGTGAAAAATGAAAAAAAATAGCAGTGAAAAATGCTAATGATAAATATGAATGACAAGTTTGAATAAAAAATACGGATGAAACAATAGCCGTCAATGTAGAAAAATAGCGTAAAATATAGCGCTAGTATAACAGAGAGATGGAATATTTTTAACGAAATGCCCGTCTAGCGCTTGACTACCCGTGTATCCTTGCGATAATAATGTTAGACAAGTCATAACTTGTTTATTTTCATCTGATTTTTCACTCTTACTGACCAAAATGGTCGTCATCTACTGAGTCGTTTGTGTCCATATTGAATAATAAGCCAAAAATTACGCCGAATACTAAGCAAGGTTCTAAAATAGATTCTTCTTTAGCCACTGTTAATGCTGCATCAGCGGCTGAGCTGTCTGTTGTGGAAAACGACTTTGTGGTAGAGAGTGACTCTACTAATCAGCCGACTCAAGAGCCTGTCACTGATAAAGCCAACTCTGATGAATTGAGCTTTGTTCATGATGCGGTGTTATTGCAAGAAACCGTCGCGGCAGTGCTGGGTGTCAAAGCGCTACCTAAGCAAACAGACGATGCAGAACAAAGCAGTGACAACCAAAATAGCTTGCAGATGAGTGGTGTCTACGTTGATGCAACCTTCGGGCGTGGTGGTCATAGTCGATTATTATTAAGCCAGTTGGCCGATGATGCAACCTTGATTGTTTTTGATAAAGATCCAACCGCTATTAGCGTCGCGCGTGAATTGGCAAAGACCGATAGTCGCGTGAAAGTGGTGCACGATAGTTTTGCGACGTTGACGGATAGTCTAGCGGCAATGGGTATCATGCAAGTTGATGGCTTAATGGCAGATTTGGGTATTTCATCGCCGCAAATTGATGATGGCAGTCGTGGTTTTAGTTTTATGCGTGACGGTGCGGTCGATATGCGTATGGATACCAGCCGTGGGCAGTCGGTCGCTGAGTGGTTAGAAAAAGTCGATGATGAAACCTTGGCCAATGTGCTTTATGAGTTTGGCGAAGAGCGCCATAGTCGCCGTATCGCCCGTGCTATTAAGCAGATGGACAGTTACGATTCTACTTTGGCATTGGCTGAAGTGATTAAAGTGGCGCATCCTAATTGGCAGCGTGGTAAGCATCCAGCGACTCAAAGTTTTCAGGCGATGCGCATTTTTATTAACAATGAGCTTGGCGATGTTGATGACTTTTTAGAACAAAGCATTCCGATTTTGAAAGCAGGCGGGCAGCTGGCAGTGATTAGTTTTCACTCATTAGAAGATCGCCGTATCAAGCAGTTTTTGCAGCGTCATAGCAAAGGGCAATATCCAGAGGATGAGAATTTGCCGATGCCGCCGAAGCGTCCACGCTACTTTAGCAAGCCTAAACGCGTGGGTCCAAGCAAAGCTGAAACCAGTCAAAACCCACGCGCGCGTAGTGCGTGGTTGCGCATGGCGACTCGTACTGATACCGACTATCTACACAGTGTCGAGTAATAACACAGGTAGCGTGATGTTATAGAGAGGGTGTTTGGCTGCGTTGCTGGTGATTGGTTGCCGGCAATTAGTTAGGATAGAAAGTCTGAATACTTACGCGGCTGTTAAAAATCTGTAAACATTATCTGCTAGGCTCGGCTGTTCCTTTTTCGTTTGGTTTTACTTTATTGATGGTGCTGTACAAAGCGTCTTACCGCTCTAAAACAGTTGCCAATTTTCATACTTGAAGTCCACTTTTTGAGAGCGTCATGGCAATATCTGACAAACCCGCAAACCGTCGCGCTGCAATGCCGCATAACACCGATATCGGCGAGCTATTTGTACGCCGATTTAATGTGGTTAGTATCTATGTAGTGGTGCTATTGCTGTTAGCAGTGGCGATTGTGTGGAGCGGTATCAAAACAGCCGAAGGCGTTCAGCAATATCATCAGGATTATAAAACCTTGCAAGACATGAAAAAACAAGAGCGTAATCTGCAAGTCGAACATCAGCGTTTGCTCATTGAACAGCAGACTTTTAGTGCGACGCCGCAAATCGCTAGCCGTGCGGTGGCTGAATTGGGCATGTTTTCACCGACGCTAAAAGATAAGCTCATTATCCAGCCGGGTGTTGCCACAGCACAGGTGCCAGTCGTCGATACTGACTCAGATGAGGATAGTTCTGACGTTATCGAACCACGAGCTTCTACGGATATATCGCCTGATGCTCCTATCACCGATACCACGGTAGCGGAGGCAGGACAATGAGTGATAAAAAACCCAATGCCAATAACGGTAAAACGACCGCGAAAAATGCGAGTAAAAAGCCAACTAGCGGTAAGGTCACTAAGCCCTTACGTCCTGCCAGTGCGGCCAAATCGGGACAAACAGGCAGTACGGCTGAAAAAAAATCCTCTGGCAACCGTAAGGCTAAATTGTTTGATCGATTGAAAAAAAGTGAAGAGCAAGGCGCTTATACCAGTGTCAAAAACCTGAAAAATAAAAGAGGATTTTTGGGTAAAGCGTCTGGCGCTTCCTCTCGCGGCGGTTTTGAGCAAGACAAAAACCGTTTCCGTACTATTTGGGTCATTGCATTGGTTATCTTGGGTTTGCTGATAGCCCGTGCTTATTATTTACAAGTTGCCAATGCCCAGTTTTATCAAGACAAAGGTGATGAGCTTATCACTAGCGTGCGCACGCAAAAATCCTATCGCGGTATGATTACCGATCGCAATAATTTGCCACTTGCAGTCAGTGCACCACTGGCGACGGTCTCTTTTAGTCCGCATGATTACGCGCGCGAATATTACGAGCTTAAGCGTATTATTATCACCAATCCTGAGAGTCCACAGCTGGTTGCGCGTATGCAAAAGCGTTTGGATAACATGGATCTGACCACGCTTGCGGCGGCTGCGAATATTTCGGTCACTGAGCTGAAAAAAGTTACTGCCATCGATGACAGTATTGATGTAACCGATGAAGCAGCAGTTAAAGCAGCACTGCCATCGGGTGCAGGCTCGCACTATCTGCCGCTACTGAATAAAGTGACGCCTGAGATTGCCCAAAGTGTCAGCACCCTTGATTTTCCTGGCGTCTATGAAAAAAACTTTTTCCAACGTTATTACCCGCAGCCACAACCAAACTCGCAGCTATTGGGTTTTATGGGTCAAAATGTCAGCGATCCTGAAGGTGGTTACGAAGGTCGTGCTGGTATCGAACGCCAATATGAAACTGAGCTGGCAGGTGATGATGGTAAAGTATTGGTGCTAAAAGACGCCAAACAAAACAGTTTAAAAGAAATTAAACAGATTGAACCAGAAATACCAGGTAAAGATGTGGCGTTGACCATTGATTCGCGCCTGCAGTATTTGCTTTATAAAGAACTAGAGAAAGCAGGGCGTTTGCAAAAAGCGCGCTGGTCAACAGGCATGATTGTTGATGTGCAAACGGGTGAAGTGCTTGCCTTGTCAACATGGCCATCCTTTAATTCTAATAACCTGAATGAGATGACTGGTGAAAACCAACGTAACCGTGCGCTACTCGATGTCTTTGAACCTGGTTCGGTGATGAAACCCTTTACGGTTGCAGCGGCACTTGATTCAGGAAAATACACTGCCACTACCTTAATCGATACCAATCCTGGCTCTATTCGTGTCCGTGGTTATACCATTCGTGATCATAACAATCTAGGTATGATTAATATGGGCACGCTACTGCAGAAGTCTAGTAACGTCGCCTCGACTAAGATTGCTTTGTCGCTACCGCCTGATGCCATTACCAATATGCAACGGCAATTTGGTTTTGGTTCAAAGACACCACTACAGTTCCCAGGGGAAGGTAGTGGGCTGGTTGTCACACCAAAAGAAAAAGAAACGTCACGTCGTGCTACGCTCAGTTATGGTTATGGTTTGGAAGCAACTCTAGCGCAGGTTGCGCAGGCTTATTCAGCGCTGGCGGCAGGCGGTGTGATGCACCCATTGACCCTCACTAAAGATGACAAGCTACAGCCAAGCAAGCGTATCATGGCACACGAGCAAGCGATGTCTATCGTACAAATGATGGAAAGTGTCACCGAACCGGGTGGTACGGCTAAAGGTGCTGCGATTGATGGTTATCGCGTCGCTGGTAAAACAGGGACATCGCGCCGTGTTAATCCAAAAGGTGGCTACTATACGGATCAATACCGTAACGTTTTTGCTGGTATTGCGCCCGCATCTAACCCAAGATTAGTAGGTGTGATGCTCATCGAAGACCCACGTGTTCAGATTTATGCTGGTTTAACAGTCGCGCCAGTCTTTCATAATGTCATGAAAGAGGCGCTGCGTTTATACAATGTACCCTTAGATAAACCGTTAAAAACGATCGCTCAATAGTCGTAGAGGTCTTTTTTTTAATACTTAGTTTTTAACTATTTGATGTGTTTTAACCGTATAGGATTTGCCCATGACCCTGTCACCCTCGTCGCCAAGCATCAGCCCAGTCACCTTGCAGCAGCTGACTGAATCTAGTAGTAGCAATAGCAGGCATGGTGTAGGTATAGAGCAGGCATTGCAAAAACTATCGACTCAGACGACATTGATTGGGGTGGATTCAAAACCAATCAATTCGTTTCTTGATATTCCATTCCTGCAGTTTCGTTTAGACAGTCGTCAGCTAGAGCCGAATGATGTGTTTGTGTTATTAAAAAGCCACATACCAAACTGTCAAAAAAGTCGCGACTACCTCTATCAAGCCGCCGAAAATGCGGCTTTTATCCTATCAGAAATAGATCCCACGGCTTTGCTTAGCACGACTAGTGTATCAAATCACGCCGATATCACTTTATCGAATGATAGTGCTTCTAAGGCGCAGCAGCAATTAGTAGCACTGCCTTGCCCTGTTTTACATGTGCCCAATATTCGTGATTTTTTAGGAACGCTCATTCAAGCACGTTTGCAATATCAGCAGCCCGTGACCTTGCCAACTGTCATAGCGGTGACAGGCACCAATGGCAAAACGACTATCAGTCAATTGGTGGCGCAATTGACGCAGCTGACAGGTATGAGCAGCGCAGTTATGGGCACGGCAGGGAATGGTAGGCTTGGCGCTTTGGTGCAAGCCAGCCATACCACGGGTGATGCCTTAGCGGTTCAGCAATTTTTATATCAAATGGGTACAGAGAATGCTGAGTTATTGGCATTGGAAGCCAGCTCGCATGGTTTGGATCAGCAGCGTTTACAAGGTATGCCAGTGTCGGTGGCGATTTATACCAATCTTAGCCGTGACCACTTAGATTATCATGCCGATATGACAGAGTATGCAGCAGCAAAAGCTAGACTGTTTGATAAAGCGCATTTTCCAGATTTGACTCACGCTATCATTAATATCGATGATGAACATGCCCAGATTATGCTCGACACCGCAGATGCCAGTGATTTAACGGTCTGGACGTACAGTTTAGAACCATCAAAATCTGCGACCTTTGTTGCGGCTGAAATCAAACCAAGCTTACAAGGTGTCGAGATTACGCTACGTACAGATTTAGGCGATGGCGAAGTTAATCATTTAGGTATCGTTAGTCCATTACTCGGGCGCTTTAATGTTGCCAATTTGCTTGCCGCAATGGCAGCTGCCGTCGCTTTAGGCATTAGCCTTGAGCGTATTGCCGCAGTGGTGCCGCAGCTACAAGGTGCGGTTGGACGTATGCAGCGTGTGCCGTCTAATGATGGCTGCTTTATCGTTGATTATGCGCATACGCCAGACGCTTTAAGCCAAGTGCTTGCCAGCCTAAAGACCCATTGTAAGGGTCAGCTGTGGGCAGTGTTTGGTTGTGGTGGCGACCGTGATGCGGGCAAACGTCCTTTGATGGCGCAAGCAGGCTTGGCAGGCGCGGATAAAGTCGTATTAACGGCAGACAATCCACGCACCGAAGATCCCAATATCATTTTGCAAGATATGCAAGCGGGCATGACGAGTGAGCAATATCAGCGTACCCATATCGAACCTGCGCGCCAAGCAGCGATTGAGTATGCGGTCAATCAAGCAGCGCCTGATGATATCGTCGTTATCGCGGGCAAGGGTCATGAGACCTATCAAGAAATTAACCATGTTCGTTATGATTTTGACGACAGTGTTATTTTGCAAAATGCCTTAAAACAAGCAGGGCGTGTATAGCATTTATAGATAAATAATAGCGCTTACAGTTAGTTTTTCATGATATCTAAAAAGTATTAGGGCGTGTCCTCATTTTAAAAATGGTGATAAAGATGAGATAAATTGCCGTCAAACAAGGAAAGTAGCGCAAATAATATCGAAATATTAATAAGCTAGTTGACGATTTTTGGCAAAATTTAGCCATTTTTAGTCCATTTAGATAATAATCGATTGAATTGAGGACACGCCCTAGTCGTTAACTATAAAAAATAAATAAGTAGTCATCATATATAAGGTAATCATTATGACAGCCGACAACGATAACAGCATTCAGTCGCAAGGGCTGTATGTTTGGCAAGCAGACAATCTGCTCGCAGCAACCGCAGTACTCGATGGGCATTGGCAGCTGAGTGAGGGGCAATCCGACTCAGAAAACACTTCAGTAGATGATGTAATGAGCACTCGTATCGCCACCGATACCCGTACGATAAAACCTGGTGATATATTTTTAGCGTTATCGGGTGATAATTTTGATGGTCACGATTATATCGATACTGCCATCGCGCAAGGTGCGGTTGCGGCTATCGTCGCTCGCCCTATAGCTACGGCTGATGCAAATAGCATTCCGCAGTTAGTGGTGAGCGACACCCGTTTGGCGCTAGGACAATTGGCTGCGTATCGTCGTCAACAGCATCAAAATTTAACCGTTATTGCTATTACTGGCTCTAGCGGCAAGACCACCTGTAAAGAGATGCTGGGTAGTATCTTTGGCAGACTTGCCCCAACGCTTATCACGCGTGGCAACCTAAATAATGACTTGGGTGTGCCGATGATGTTGCTCGAATTATCCGACTATCATCGCTATGCTATTCTAGAGCTTGGCGCAAACCATATTGGCGAAATTGCTTATACTACCGAGATTGTAAAGCCAGATGTCGCGTGTATCTTAAATATTGGCACGGCGCATTTGGGTGAGTTTGGCAGCCGTGAAGGGATTTGCCAAACCAAGGCTGAGATTTACCATACCTTGAATGACAGCCAATTTGCGATCGTTCCTGATAAAGATGATTTTACCAATCAATTACGCCGTATCGCTGAAAAGCATACGTCACACGTGATTGGTTTTGGTAATACTGATGTCAGTGCCAGCCATTTAGATGTCGAGCCTGAGCGCAGTGAATTTAAGCTGCATATCGGCAATCAAGTCCATGATATCAGCTTGCCACTAGCGGGCGAGCACAATGTCAATAATGCTTTAGCTGCTGCTGCTTGTGCTCATGCACTGAATATCGATGTTAGTGATATCGTCGTCGGGCTTGAAAATGCGCGTCCTGCCAAAGGTCGCTTGAACAGTCAGCTGTTAGGCATGCATCGCTTGATTGATGATACCTATAATGCCAATCCGCATTCGGTGCGAGCGGCAGCAAAAGTACTAGCGGCGCAAACGGGCACGCAAGTCATGGTGCTGGGCGATATCGCAGAACTGGGAGAGGCGGCGGTTAGCGAGCATCAAAGCTTGGGTCGTACCATTGCAACAACGGGCATCAATGTACTGCTGTGTGTTGGTGAATACGCGCCTTTTACCGTGGCGGGTGCACAAGAGGTTTCTGACATCAATGCCCATGCGTTTACGGATAAAGACAGCTTATTGGCATATTTACAGCCGTATTTGCAAGCGCAACAGGCGCAGCCTTGTACGGTGCTGTTTAAAGGTTCTCGTTCCATGCAAATGGAAACCCTTATCAATGCGCTAATCGAGGAGTAGGCGGTGTTAGTTTGGTTGTTTGGCTGGCTTGGCCAGTATTACACGCCGTTTTCTGCGGTTTCTTCGTTGACGCTGCGAGCGTTACTCGCGGTCATTACCGCCCTCGCATTTAGCATGTTTTTTGGTGGGCCTGTCATTCGACGTCTGCGTGCACTGAAATATGGTCAAGCGATTCGCAATGATGGTCCACAATCGCATTTGGCGAAAACTGGTACGCCGACCATGGGTGGAGTGCTGATTTTAAGTGCGATTGGCGTGTCCACCTTACTATGGGCGCGTTTGAATAACCCGTACGTTTGGATTTTGCTCATTGTCATGATTATCTTTGGCGCGGTCGGCTGGGCAGATGATTGGCTAAAAATTAAGTATAAAGATCCCAAAGGCTTAATTGCTCGCAAGAAATACTTTTGGCTCTCTATGGGTGCTTTGTTCGTCGGTGTGTCTTTGTATTATATCGCCACCTTGCAGCTAGATATTGCGACCACGCGTGAGATGCAGGATTTGCTGCTACCGATTTTTAAAGATTGGATGATTCCTTTTTCGGCAGTGCCATTTGGTATTGGCTTTATTATCTTTACCTACTTTGTGATTAATGGTGCTTCTAACGCCGTCAACTTAACCGATGGCTTGGATGGTTTAGCTATTTTGCCTGTGGTCTTGGTCGCGGCAGGTTTGGGCGCAATGGCTTATGTATCAGGTGATGTACGCTTTGCTGATTACTTGCATGTGCCTTATATTGCCTATAACTCCGAGGTTCTCATTGTCTGTGGTTCGATGATTGGTGCAGGGCTTGGTTTCTTATGGTTCAACGCCCATCCAGCCCAAGTGTTTATGGGCGATGTGGGGGCGCTTGCTCTCGGGGCGATGCTCGGTACGATTGCTGTTATGACCCGTCAAGAGATTGCTTTTGCTATTATGGGTGGTCTATTTGTCGCCGAAGCATTATCGGTCATGCTACAGGTTGGCTCGTATAAGCTGCGTAAAAAGCGCGTCTTTCGGATGGCACCATTGCATCATCACTTTGAAGAAATTGGCTGGAAAGAGACGCAAGTGGTGGCAAGGTTTTGGATTATTGCCATTATTCTCGTCATCCTTGGGCTCATGACCTTAAAACTGCGTTAATACAGCTACATCGCTCGAACATTCATATGAATATCATCTATGCAAAAGCCATCTCACTTTAGTTGAGGTGGCTTTTTTTTTGCTAACAGTTTGGTTGCTGATAGTTTGGTTGCTGATAGTTTGTTTTTTGCATTTTCTTTCCTGCATTGTTTATCGCGCCTTTTATCACGCAGTAAGCATGAATTTTGTTAAAATGGCAGCCATATTGCGATGACGTTGAGATACTTGTGAGCTTATTTATTTGTCCCCTTTGCCAATCACCCATGCAGCCTGCCGCAGATACGTGGCGCTGCGATGGCAGCTTGCACCCAAAACACACGGCTCATCCATTTGATGTGGCACGTCAGGGTTATGTTAATTTATTGCCCGTGCAACAAAAAAAATCCAAAGCACCGGGCGATAGCCAGCAATCAATTGATGCACGCAAACGGTTTTTAAACGCTGGACATTATCAGCCATTGCAGACGCTTATTTGCCAAAAAATGAGGGAATTGTTGGCGAAAAATGAGTCGGTCGCTGATTCAGCAATTGAGCCGATAACTAAAAAGGATAGCAAGACAATCAATTGGTTGGATATTGGCTGTGGTGAAGGGTATTACACGCAGGCAATGGCACAGACAGGCATGGATACGCTCATCGCCGCAGATATCAGTAAACCTGCTGTGGTAGAGCTTGCAAAAGCCAGTAAGGTAGCGGGGTGTCTTTGGTATCAGCAAGCTAAAGACAGTGTTACTAATGCGACAACCAAGTCGGCAGTTATCTATCCGCTTGTTACCAGCGCTGCCCATTTGCCGTTACGCGCGCATAGCATAAAGGGTATTAGCAGTATTTTTAGCCCTATCTTGCCAGACGCGTTCAATGAGGTATTGACTGCAGACGGTTATTTAATCATTGCCAAGCCAGATATCGGGCATCTAGCGACGATGCGCGAAGCATTATTTGATAACGTCCGCGAGCATGATTCGGATAAGTTTTTGCATGAATTGGCTCCATACTTTACGCTGATGGGTACGGAGCATGTCAGTACCGAGATGACGTTGTCAGCCGCTGATTTGGCTGATTTGATGACCATGACGCCTTATGCTTATCGCGCGCTTAATGAAAAAAAACAGGCGCTACTAGCAGCGGTCGAAACAGAACCCTTTACGACACAAGCTAAGTTTGTCATCTATATTTTGCAGAAGACAGCAGCTGAATAGAATGGCTTAAGGTCATTAGCCCGTTTAGATATGATCAATTGAATTGAGGACACGCCCTAATAATGGATTATAAGACAGGCCCCATCGTGGCGACAATGTTATTCCAGATTTTATAAGATAACGGCCAGTTTTCAACTTGCTCACGAGTGACCTCTTCAGAATCAGCGATATACTGGTATTGTCGCTCAACGATGGCCGCTGTGAGCGTTTTATCGCTAAACACAATGTTGTTTTCATAGTTCAAATCAAAGCTACGCAAGTCTAAATTGGTCGAGCCAATCAGACTGATTTCGCCATCGATGGTCAAGGTTTTTGCGTGTAATAGACCGGGTTTATATTCGTAAATATTGACCCCCGCTTCAAGCAGCTGCCAGTAATAACTGTGACTGGTAGCAGCCACGACTATTGAGTCGTTATTCTTTGGGAAAATCATGGTTACTTGTACACCGCGATAAGCGGTCGCACACAAAATGCTGACGAGCGAATAATCAGGCACAAAATAAGGCGTTGAGATAATCAGGGTTCGTTTTGCCTGACCAATTAAGACACCTAAAAATTGCGGTGTGGTGCCGCGTCGTTGGGTAGGACCATCAGAAAAAACTTGTGCAGCAAAGCCTTTTGGCGGCAATGTGACTGGTAAAGGTGGCGGTGATGTTATTGGCAAAGGCTTATCAGTTTCTGGCTGTGGGGATTTTTGTTGCTTTAGTTGAGGGTCAATAAAATAAGGAAAGCTGTCAAGCGGCGTATCAGGATTTTCAGTCAGCCAATCACTGGCAAACAACATCTGATTCTGTGCCACCACTGGTCCTTCGACCCGCAGCATAATGTCTACCCACGGCGCAAATTTTGGCTTTACACGAAACTCAGGATCGGCGCAGTTGCGACTGCCACAGTAGCCGATTTTGCCGTCAATAACCGTAATCTTGCGGTGATTTCGCAAGTCAATCCGGCTAAACATGAGTACCTTTAAAAGATTACTAATTGGTAGGGCAACACTGACTTGTACGCCAGCTTCTATCATTTCCTGCCATATCTTTGAGCCGACCATTTTTCGTGAGCCCATACCGTCAACCATTGCTCGGCATATGACGCCGCGCCTTGCCGCTCGCATGAGTGCTTGAGCAGTATCGATTCCCATACCATCGATTAGCCAAATATAATACAGCACATGAATATGATCGGTCGCTGCATCAAAGTCGGCAATCATACGTTTGCGCGTCTCAGCTGCATCTGCCATCAGCTCTGCGTGATTGCCCACCGTTGTATGATAGCCAGTTGCATTGGCAGAGTAGGCAAAGGCCGCTTGGTATTCAGGTTTGATGGCCTCCGACAAAGCGATGTCATCACCAAGTACTTCAGGACTATGTGCGCTTAATTTATCGATGATTTCTTTACGTTTGCGCGTAAAATCGCGTCCTAGATGCACCTCACCAAACATCCAATAAATTACAACCCCCAGATAAGGCAAAATGAACAATATCACGAGCCAAGCGAGCCGAGCGGGCGAGGTCAGATCATGGCGCGCAAGCACTCGCAAAGAGATCAGTATCAGCAGCATAAAATGAACAGTTAAAAAGATATCCAATAGCATAATGCGCTCCATCATTATTATTTTTATTTGCAGTATTTATCAGTGGTTCTTACTGATTATAACGCACTGTAAAATTACCACCGTTTTGATTGGTAAAAACAGCAATGCGGCAACGCTGGAGCTATGATATTTAGTAGTAAGCTTGTTCAAACTGGTGAAATATACACCTCCATCAATACTCTCCTAACAACCAGCCACTGACAAAGGCAAAATACTCGCGAAACCAAGCGTTATAACGAATGGATAAAGGTGTGGGACTGGCGACGGTGATGGGTTGTGTATAGCCCTGATGTCGCGCAATGCTGGCTGCGCGAATGCTATGGAAATCACTGGTAACGATGGCGATAGGATCAGTGATAGACAGCCCTTTTGCTTCTAACAACGTTCGGCTGTTAGCGAGGTTTTCTTCCGTACTGGTACTTTTGCCTTCTTGTAAGATGCGTTCGAATGGCACGCCATGTGCCTCATGCAAATACGTGGCCATGATATCGGCTTCGCTGCGTGTACGCTGAAAACCAACGCCACCACTGGTCATCACCAAAGCATCTGGTTGCGTCTCGATAAGGGGCACAGCGGTGTCCAAGCGCTTGGCGAGCGTCGGTGTCGGCTTACCTGCAACCGTGCCAGAGCCTAATATAATAATCGCTGCCACTGTCGGTGCAGGCTGCTGGCTAAGCGCAATCTGCTGTTGTAATGACCAAATAAATAGAGCGAAGCTCAACAACCAAAGTATAAATACAACCCATAACCCATACCAAAGGCGGTTAAAGCCATAATGTTGGCCGCAAAACCTGCGTATTGCATGCCAAAAAATTCCATGTATGACAAAAACCATGCCGAGTAAAAAAGGTACAACCGAGCCGAAATTAACTTTACCGACGACCATCAATGCAGCGCAATCGATGATAAGTATGATGCCGATAACAGATAAGAGGCCACGAGTAACGGAAATTAAACCTTTAGACATAGTGAAAGACGCTTTTATTCAAGTGAATGGAATTTCTGATAGTGGCTTATAAAAGTAGGCGGTAATGAGGTATGTTTTAACCCATTATTAATCTATTTTTAACCTGTCTTTATAAAATATAGTGATTCTGGACATACTGAATGCACAGTTCATGAAACGCTTGTGCTGGCGGTGAAATCGTTTTATTTGCCAATTTAAAAATACCAATTTGTCTGTCTAAGGCAGGTTCAAGTAAGTCGAGCCATACCAATTCTGGCTCATTCGACGGAAAGGCGAGCTTCGGTAGGGTGGTTATGCCAAGATCATTGCGTAATAATGAAAATAAGGAAGTAATATTCTCGACCGTGTAACGCGCATTACGGTTGAGCACCTCGGCTGGGGTGTTTTCGAGCAATCGGCAAGTGCCATTATAAATAAAAGGCTGGGTCATGAGTTGTTGCCATTTAAGCCCTGTTTTTTGATGGTTTCTTGACGGTTTTATTGGTTGATTTAACGAGTTGCTTTTTAAGCAGACCACGCCAATCGGGTCAGATATGAGCAAGGTGAAATCTATATTTGATTGATCGATACTGGTGCAGTTGCCCAATGCCAAATCGATTTCACCTGCCAATAAACGATTGGCAACACCGACAGAGTTATCATCTATTAGTACAATCTCGACATCAGGATATTTCTTGGAGTATTCAACCAACACGCTAGGCAAGAGTTTTGTCACCAGTGATGGCACGCTTGCAATCCTTATTTTGCCTTTATCGCCAGCGGCTGCTCCTTTTAAATCATCCTCTAGCGCTTGATAAACCGTCATAAACTGCTCGATTTTGGGTAAACAAGTCTCGCCAAAAGGCGTGAGTGTTGCTTTATTTCCTCCTTCAAATAAGCGCTGACCCAGTGTTTTTTCCAATTCCTTTATCGAGGCAGACAACGCCGCTTGCGAGCGATTGGCGCGATCCGCCGCCGCCCGAAAGCCGCCTTCCTCTACCACGCATAAAAAGTGACGTAATTGCTGTAATTTCATAGGCTTATTCTTCACCACTATTAATATATAAGATATCGTCTATGATAGATTAAATCTATCATATTCTAAATTTAATTAGTTAGATTTATCGTTAGTACTTGGGTAGGATAACTCTATAGCAATCGCTGCCCAATCATTGATCAAAGGATATGACGACATGACGACTCATTCAACCAAACAATCCATCAAAACCTCACTTTATGCGTCTAAAGCCCCTCTAGAATGGGCGATCACTTGCAATGGTACGTTGTACACCGCGCAGATTCCTATCGATGAAAATGGTGATGTGGTTGCAGGTGGTATCGAAGCGCAAACCCGTCAAACATTAGACAATCTCAAGCACACACTAGAATGTGCCAATGTTGGTATGGATTCGGTACTACAGGTCATGATCTATGTGACCGATCGCGACTATCTAAAAACGGTCAATCAAGTTTATGCTGAATACTTTGAAGCACCCTATCCAAATCGGGCAGCGCTCGTGATAGCAGGACTGGCTCGTGAAGAAATGCTGGTTGAGCTGGTTGTATATGCCGCTGTGCCTTAAAACTAATTTTAATATTCCATCTTTTAATACTTTATCAAGGAAGCTCTTATGTCAGCTCACACCGCCCAACAGATATTGCAGCAAGACCCAACCAAATCACTTTATATCAATGGTGAATGGCAGGCAGGCGTAAATACCGTTGCCAATATTAACCCATCTGATATCACTGACACTATCGGTGAGTTCGCACAGGCCAGTGGCGATCAAGTCAAAGATGCCATTGCTGCTGCCCGTCACGCTCAGCCAAAATGGGAAGCAACTTCTTTAGAAAAAAAGCAATCTATCCTACAAGCGATTGGCGATGAAATGATTGCTCGCTGTGATGAGCTAGGTACGCTGTTGTCTCTTGAAGAAGGTAAGCCATTTGCCGAAGGACGTGGCGAGATTTACCGTGCGGGTCAGTTCTTTCATTATTATGCCGCTGAAGTATTGCGCCAAATCGGTGATAACGCCGCCTCAGTACGCCCTGGTGTCAAGGTTGAAGTCACCCGCGAAGCAGTCGGTGTGGTCGCTATTATCTCACCTTGGAACTTTCCAACGGCCACCGCTGTATGGAAGATCGCGCCAGCGCTAGCGTTTGGTAACACTGTCATTTGGAAGCCTGCGAATTTAACGCCAGCCAGCGCAGTAGCATTGGCTGAAATCATTCACCGTCAAGGCATGCCAGAAGGGACATTTAACCTGCTACTTGGTGGCGGCTCGTCAGTCGGTGATGCACTCATCAATTCTACAGATATCGATGCCGTTAGCTTTACGGGTTCTGTACCAACAGGTCGCAAAGTTGCTGCTGCGACGGCACCGAACTTTATTCGCTGTCAGCTTGAGATGGGTAGTAAAAACGCCTTGGTCATCGCTGATGATGCTGATTTGCAAGTTGCTATCGATGCGGCAGTGGCTGGTGCGTTTGGTGGTTCAGGGCAGAAATGTACGGCTTCTTCACGCCTCATCGTAATGGACAGTATTCATGATGCCTTCGTCGAAGGTGTGGTCGCAAAAATGAAGACTTTAAAGGTCGGTCATGCGCTTGATGAAGGTATCTTTATGGGGCCTGTCGTCGATGACAAGCAGCTGGCATCAAACATGGACTGGATCGAAAAAGCCAAGCAATCCGGTGCCAATTTAGCCTTTGGTGGTGAGCGTTTAGAGATGCCGCATGACGGCTACTATATGTCGCCGACGTTATTTACCGAGACGGACAACAGCTGGGATATCAACCAAGAAGAAGTATTTGCGCCGCTCGCTTGCGTCATGCGTGTCAAGGATTTGGACGAAGCGATTGCGATGACCAATGACACGCGTTTTGGTCTGACGGGCGGCATCATTACCCAGAGCTTGCGTAGCAGTGCGATGTACAAAGAGCAAGTGCAAGCAGGTTGCGTGATGGTCAATCTAGCGACTGCGGGAACTGACTACCACGTGCCGTTTGGTGGTCGTAAACAGTCAAGCTTTGGCCCGCGTGAGCAAGGTCAATACGCTAAAGAATTCTATACCATCGTCAAGACCGCTTATCAAAAAGCGTACTAGGCATGTCTTAACAAGCATACTCGCCGCTATCGAAGTGACACGGTGTGAAAAAGCACTTAATAGCCAATGATAGCGGCCACTGATAAAAGTATTAAAGGGAATTGATATGTACCAAGATCATATCGTCATTGACGGATTACAGTATAGCCATTGGGATCGTGACTACTTTAAGATGCTACAAGCCAGTGGTATCAATGCGGTACATGCCACCTTGGTCTATCACGAAGATGCCCGTCAGACCATGACCCGCTTTAGCGAGTGGCACACACGCTTTGAGCAAAATAACGATCTTATCTTGCCAGTGTACTCAGTAGCTGATATAAAAACGGCAAAAGAGCAGGGCAAAGTGGGCATTTTCTTTGGCGCACAAAACTGCTCACCAATCGATGATGAAATTGGTTTGATTAGCGTGATGCGTCGTTTAGGTTTATTGATTATGCAGCTGACTTACAACAACCAGAGCTTACTAGCCACTGGTTGTTATGAGCAGAATGACAGCGGCATCACACGTTTTGGTCAGCAGGCGATCAAAGAGATGAACCGTGTCGGTATGATCATCGATATGTCTCATAGCGCAGAGCGCTCCACGCTTGAAGCGATAGAAATCTCATCGCGTCCGATATGTATCAGTCATGCCAATCCAACCACGGCTCATGACGCGCTACGCAATAAATCGGATACGGTCATCAGTGCCTTGACCCAAGCAGGCGGGTTGTTAGGTTTTAGCTTATACCCGTTTCATTTGCCAAATGGTAGTGCATGTACGCTTGATGACTTCTGTACGATGATTGCTAACTGTGCTGACAAATATGGCGTTGAGCATTTATCCATTGGTAGTGACTTGTGTCTCAATCAACCGGAAGCCGTGCTTGAATGGATGCGTAATGGGCGTTGGTCAAAAGCGATGGATTATGGTGAAGGCAATGCCAATAATTCAGGTTGGCCTGACACGCTGCCGTGGTTTGCTGGCAAGGACGGTATGGAAAACATCTATAACGGTCTGCTCAAGCACGGTTTTAACGAAAGTGATGCTGGAAAAGTCATTGGTCAAAACTGGTTCGATTTTTTAGAGCAAGGCTTAAAGCCTTTGGCTTGAGCAGCCACTTCTAAAGATTTTTTAGCCAGTTATTGTGCGAAACCGCTATAAAATGACAGGCGTTTTATAGCGCACAGCCATTTGAAATAGACAGTTTTGAAATAGAGAGCTTTAAAGTAAATAGCTTTGAAGTAAATAATATGGTGAGGCTATGTGGTTATATCCTCATTGCGATACCTCTGATTTAAAACGCAACATTAGCCTTAGCATATGGAGCCACATCATGGCCGATTTAAAGGGACTTAATCAAGTTGAGCAAGGACGCTCAAACGCTGCCAATAGCACAGCAGATAAGGTCAGCGCTGTACCAGCTGCTGCCGATATTGATGCGTTGGGGCTAAAAAACCCGGCCTTTTGGTATAGTGGCGGGTTTATTACAATTTTTGTGCTCATGGCGATTTTTGCAGAAGCACAGTTAGCAACAATCGTGGATGTTGGTTTTAAATGGTCGGCCAATATCTTTGGTCCTTTTTGGCAAATTTTGCTTCTCGCTACTTTCGTCATCGCTTTAGCGGTTGGTGCAGGTCGCACGGGTCGTGTTATTTTGGGCAACTTACCAAAGCCTGAAATGGACAATTTCAAGTGGATGGCCATTCTATTTTGTACATTGTTGGCTGGCGGCGGGGTTTTTTGGGCGGCGGCAGAACCTATTGCTCATTTCGTGTCAGCGCCTCCTTTATACGGTGAGTCACCAGACTTGCAACAACGAGCATTTAACGCCTTATCACAATCTTTTATGCATTGGGGATTTTTGGCGTGGTCGATTGTCGGTAGTTTGACCGCGATTGTGGTCATGCATTTGCATTATGACAAAGGTTTGCCGCTGAAACCTCGCACACTTCTTTATCCTATGTTTGGTGAGCGCGTACTTACTGGTCAAACGGGCGCGATTATCGATGCTTGCTGTATCGTCGCCGTGGCTGCGGGTACGATTGGCCCTATTGGTTTTTTGGGTCTACAGACCAGCTATGCACTGAATGAATTGTTTGGTATTCCTGATACTTTTGCCACCCAGCTTATCATTATCATATTCGCGATTGTGCTTTATACCTTATCAGCGATCAGCGGTCTTGCTCGAGGCATGCAATTGCTCAGCCGCTTCAATGTCATATTGGCAGTTGCGCTGATGGTCTTTATTTTGATATTTGGACCGACCAATTTTATCGTCAATGGTTATATTCAAGGTGTCGGCACGATGGTCGATAACTTTATTCCGATGGCCACTTTTCGCGGTGATGAAGGCTGGCTTGGCGGTTGGACCGTGTTCTTTTGGGGTTGGTTCTTGGGTTATGGCCCTATGATGGCGATATTTATTGCTCGTATCTCACGAGGTCGTACGATTCGTCAATTGATTACCACGGTTTGTATCATTGCGCCACTCGTTACTTGCTTTTGGTTCACCGTCGTTGGTGGTTCTGGTCTGGCGTTTGAGATTGCCAATCCGGGCAGTGTCAGTAGCGCGTTTGAAGGCTTTAACTTACCTGGTGCACTATTGGCAGTCACGCAGCAATTACCCTTTCCTTTAATTACCTCGATATTATTTCTAATTTTAACCACCGTTTTTATCGTCACGACAGGTGATTCGATGACCTATACCATCAGTGTGGTCATCAGTGGCGAGCGTGAGCCAAACGCCATGATTCGTACCTTTTGGGGCATCATGATGGGGGTGACAGCGATTGTTTTAATCTCGCTTGGTTCAGGTGGCGTGACAGCGTTGCAGTCTTTTATCGTAATTACCGCTGTGCCAGTCTCTTTTATCCTGCTGCCATCGCTATGGAACGGGCCACAAATTGCCCAGCAAATGGCGCGAGAGCAAGACTTGTATCGACCTAATCAGGTAGAGGTAAGACATAAAATTAGCGAAGAAAAGCTCGCTAAGGAAAAGCTTACTCAAAAAACTGATTGACTACCAAACGGTCAAGGTCCAAACAACGATCCTCAAAACGGCTGAATACTTATTTACCGATAGATATCATCATTGGCATTATTAACAAAGCTGCTGGCTCAATATATTAGGTAAGGTAGTGAAATTATGAATATGATTCATGCAAATAATGAAAGCATTAACGTCAAGCCACCTCAACTGAGCACTGAGTTTCGTACTCGTGACGTGATTATGAATGCAGAAAGGTTGGGCGCGATGCACCAAACTCGCATTAGCTTTGTGCGCACGTTACTGCGTAAGATTGATAGAGAGCAATGGACGCTCAGTACCCATTTGTGGGATTTGGATGAGCAAGGCTATGGCACGGTTATTTATCGCCTCAATACTCCAGAGCATCTGTATCATCTGGTGGTGTTTTGTAATGAGCTGGCTGATGAAGAGCGTAATGATAGGGTGATTGCCCAAAAATGGGATGTGACCTTTGGTCTGGTCTTTGGTGAAATAAGTGAGGAATTACTGGGTAACCTACAAGCCAACGTACCGCTGCAAGAAGCGGGTCGCAACTCTAATATGGTGATGGTGCTGGCACGAGCAAATAAAAGCGTACGGGTCTTTGATCATATCGTTAGCTCACTCGCCGTTGGTCAGCAACCAGATTTAGATATACTTGCGCAAGTGGGTTATATATTGCGCACTACTGCCGTCTATGGCAATGGTAAGTTTGGTATTTATGACTTCAAACCGTTAGAGCACAGTGCAGATTTTGATCAATCCTTTCGAGCGCAGATGTGTGCCGTGTATTTGCTGCGTGAGTTTAGCTTAGATTGGGTCGATTATTTGGCAAAGCAAAAAGGCGGTAGCAACGCCGCTGCTCTGCATCCAGAGATTAAGCGTTACTTGGGAGTTGGTAACGCCACCGGTCTAGGCATGGCACCGTATCTAATCAACCATCCCTGTGTCGTCGATCAATGGCTAACTACCCGTGAAGAAGCGTTACAAGCGACACTGGTTTGCCAAATTGAGCCTAATGAAACGGCGCATTTTGCCAGTTTAATCAAACGCGCTATTCAGCATTTTAGTGAAACTGTCACTATCAATGAGCAGCAAATTAAACTCAATGAAGCGGTCGTTGCGGAATTAGCCGTACTACAAAATAATTTGATGGCAACCATTAATCAATACAGTACATGGGCGGAGTTCTTACAAGCTCACCATTACCTAAGCCTTGAGAGCCAAGAAGTGATTATCTCTTGCTTGATGGAGCTTTATCCTAAGCGTGTCGATGCGTTTCAAGAAAAAATAAATGCCGATGAAACGCTATCGTTACCGAAAGGCAAGGTGATCCAAGATTTAATCGATGTATTAGAGCGATATTATCAGTGGGCGATTAATATTGATTTTAGCCAGCCCGATAATAGCCATTGGTTTTGGTATCGTTCGGTGGATAAAGAAGAGCCAAGGATGGGCGTGCGCGGGCAAGAACCGGGTGCTGATCGTGAGCTTGCATTAGACATCGCACGGCAAGCAAATAAGCTGTATCTCGCGTTGAAACCCACCGATCCACAGCAGCTCATTTCAGAGTTCATCTTAAATCAGCCAAAGTATCGCTCGATTGCGCGCCGCGTTTGGACGATGGGACATAAGCCACTGGGCGATATTCAGATGAATGTCTTGCATAAAACCGCATTACCCATGCACCTGTTACGGTGTAAATTATCGATGTTTGGTGCCACCAAGTTCGATCCCAGATCAGATCGCTGGGTGCGGATCACCTTGTTTCAAGGTGCGCCTTTGTTTGCAGAAGTGCATAGTGATGAGTGGCTGTTTCCTTTATTACCCGATTTATCGAAAGAGCAGGGAGGTTTGACTCATGATCGTATCGCATAATGAAATCGTGACGATAGTACACAAAGCCTTTACTGGGATGCACCGTGAAGTAGGCGAAGCGGATGTGATTGCTACCATGGTCGCTGAATTACAGATGGCGGGCTTGGACGGTATCAGACACTTTAACAATGCCAGTCCGTATATCTTAACTGAGCACGATACGCCAATCGATATCGTCCATCAACAAGACGGCGCTATTCGTTTAGATTTGCATGGTAGCAGCTTGGCTTGTCACTTGCCGACTATCATTGACTATGCGCTTGAAAAAATGGGTGATTTAGCGCATTTTCATATTTATTTACAGAACTGTCATAACCGCTGGTTGGCTTATAGTGAGCTGGTGGGGCTGGCTGCCAAAGGCTTTGCTTGTTTGGCTAAATGGGACAATGGCTCTGTGCCCAAGCATACATTATTTACGTTAAATCAAGGTTTTGTGTATCCTGATTTATACTTTTTTGACCAAGCACAAGCCAATTACAATACCAATGACATGGTCATTGAAATTGCGACCCAAAATTTTGATATTGAACAGGACATACAGCATTTCAATCATAAAATATCGACAGATGAGCTATTTGAAACGCATCAGCGCGCATGGAAAGAAGGCATCTATGTCGACGATGCGCAGTGGACGATACTCAAAAAAACGGCTGCTGCGATGTTGGTAGAAAATAGCGAAACATCAAGTAAAGGTGCGGGAGGAGCGTAAGCGAGAGGAATGTAATAAATAAAAGGTTACAAAATGGCATAGGCAAATAGATTAAGCCAAAAAGAGGTTTGTAATTAAAAATTTCAGAAAGTGTTTTGGACTAAAAGGTATTTCGGAGTTGTTTGAACAGATGGGAAAAAAATAGGTATTATTATTATATAAGATTGGCGGTGAAGGAGGGATTCGAACCCTCGATACGCTATTAACGCATACACACTTTCCAGGCGTGCGGTTTCAGCCACTCACCCACTTCACCGTTTTTAGACGGCTTAGTATAGCGGATACTGTCTAGAATGTCACGACTTGCACCTTATCTTTCTTTATTTACAAACGCCTGCTACGATAGCGTATACGTAATGACAAGCATAGATGGTTGAAAGTTGAATGATAAGTTTCGGTAGGCTGAATGCCCGTTTGAAAAACAGTATTACAATGACCGTGATGGCGGTGGTCGTAAGTATAACTTCAGCGCATGCTGATGACTTTACTCAGTGTAGCGAGTCTTTTTATGGTGGTGTCTATCCTGAGTTTATTAATACCAAGCTAAGCAACAAAACCCAAGCTTTATGCATGGATGGTTTTGCCATTATGTATTCTGGCGTGTCGCGTACACCGCTTTGGTCGGCAGAATATTTGGATCGCAAGCGTTTACAACAAGCAAAAGAAATTGATCGTGAAGACAGCTTTCATGAAGAAAGTAGGTTACCAAAATCCGCACGCGCCTCATTGTCTGACTATTCAGGCTCTGGCTATGATCGCGGGCATTTAGCGCCCAATGCCGATATGGCGAATCGCAGTCAACAATATGATAGCTTTAGCCTTGCCAATATCGCTCCGCAGTCACCGCGCAACAATCGCTATATCTGGCGTAATATTGAATCAGCCACTCGCTATTTGACCCAGCAATATGGAGAGGTTTATAGCATTACAGGAGTAGCATTTACTGGCAAAACAACCAAGCAATTGGCAGATCGTGTACTGGTGCCCAGTCATTTTTTTAAAGCCGTCTATATACCAGCGATTAATCAAGCAGGGGTCTATTATGCACCCAATGATGAGTCAGAGCGCATAGAGGTTATTAGTATTGATGAACTCTCGACCAGAATTGGTATCGATGTGCTGCCCGTCTTGGATGCCAAAACCAAAACACAGGCATTTGATCTGCCATTAAAGGCGGGTGAAAGCTCCGAGTTGCCCGATGAGCCAACAGAAGAGCCGGCGTGGATGCTGTTTGTTTGGGCGATTCTTGAGTGGGTAATCGCCCAATTGCAAGCATAATGCCTTTGTGACACGAGTCTATATATAATAAAAGGCACAAAAAATCCAAAAATTACGCAAGATATTGTTAATCAAAAGGAGAATCAAATGATTGATCCATTTGCCAATGACCACCAAAGCATGCAAATTGGTGAGCTTATCATCGAAAACCAAACAGATAAAATTATTATATATGGCGATATTGATTTGACTCTTGATGCTACTGGATATGAGCAAGCACAACAGTTACATGAACTAACAAGCAAGATTCTTCAGGCGTTTGAAAATGATGCTATTTACAATAATAGTCAGCATAAGTCAAAAGAAAAAGATGACCGGTTGGATAAAAATATCGACAATCCTTTTTTATAACTATTTGATATAGTTCAATTTTTATAGAAATAATAAACTATAAAAAAATTACTAGGCAAAAGCTTAAAATTGCTTATAATGAGTCAAGACATCGCTTATGTCGTATAAAATTTTGATGAGCAGTTTTTTTAGATGCGCTAATCACTTCCAAAGAGTAGAAAGTCGCATAGCTGTTAATAGGGATTTTAGCGAAGGATAAGCCTAGGAGATCAGAAACATAACGTTTCGAGTAATCATTGTATGAAGGGAATCAGTCTATGAAATTATTTACCAAAACCACTCTAGCTGTTGCAGGTATCAGTTTAGCAAGCATGGCATTCGCCGCTGATCCTTTGGCCAATACCACATGGCAGACATTTGATGAAGGTAAGCCAAAAGGTACCGTAAAGATTACTGAGTCAAATGGTGTACTAACAGGTACGCTTATCGCTACTAACTCAGCCAAAGGTAAAAAGCACGTTGGTACGACCATTATTAAAGGTTTAAAGTCTGATGGTGGTGGCAAATATAGTGGTGGTACGATCACTGATCCTGAAAAAGGCAAAGATTATCGTATGACCGCAAACTTGAGTGGCAACACCTTAAATCTAAAAGGTTATATCGGTCCATTCTCACGCAGTCAAACGTGGAAAAAGAAATAAACCTATCGTTTATTTTTAGTATTAGACCTAATATTTATAAATAAATAAAGATCCCGCAATACCTTTTGGTCATGCGGGATTTTTAGTACATATATTTTAATATTGGCTTCAGAGCTTATCTCACAAATTCTGGATATGCTTCCATACCACACTCTGCTATATCCGCACCTTCATACTCATCTTCTTCAGAGATACGCAGACCAATCACTAATTTGATAACTGCCCAAGTGATTAAGCTGGCGATGAATACCCAAGTAAAGATAGTGGCTGCACCAGCAATCTGACCTACGAACGATGCTGCTGGATTGGTAATTGGTACGATAAGTAGACCGAACAGACCGACTACACCATGAACTGAGATAGCACCCACTGGATCATCTATTTTTATTTTATCCAATGCTAAGATAGATAGCACAACGATAACGCCAGCGATCAAACCAAACAGTGTTGCTTGTAATGCAGATGGGGTTGAGGGTTCTGCTGTGATAGCGACTAATCCTGCGAGTGCACCATTTAAGAGCATGGTTAAGTCAGCTTTGCCAAAGATGATGCGTGCTATTATTAAAGCACCAATTGCACCGCCTGCCGCTGCTGCATTGGTATTTAAAAAGACCATAGCAACCGAGTTAGCACTGGCAATATCACCCAGTTTTAGCACCGAGCCGCCATTGAAACCGAACCAACCCATCCAGAGAATAAGTGTTCCAAGCGCTGCCAGTGGTAAGTTAGCCCCTGGAATGGCGCGTATTTCACCATTAGGGCCATACTTGCCTTTACGTGCACCTAATAATAATACCCCTGCTAATGCAGCCGCAGCACCCGCCATATGGACGATACCAGAACCTGCAAAATCAGAAAAACCCATGTCGCCTAAATTGAACATACCAAATACATCATTGCCACCCCACGTCCAGCTACCCTCTAATGGATAAATGATACCAGTCATCACCACAGCAAATAATAAGAACGACCACAGCTTCATGCGCTCAGCCACCGCTCCTGAAACGATCGACATACAGGTTGCAACAAACACCACTTGGAAGAAAAAATCAGACGCAGCGGAGTAAACAGAATCACCGTCAAAGCCATTTTCAGCGGAGGCTGCTAGGGCATCTGCTACCAGCGTTTCATTACCCGCGATACCGCTCAAGAATAGGTTGCCACCATACATAATGGCATAGCCGCATATCATGTACATGGTACAAGCGGTGGCAAAAAGTGCGATATTTTTGGTTAAAATCTCAACGGTGTTTTTTGAGCGGACGAGTCCAGCTTCTAACATGGTGAAGCCTGCTGCCATCCACATGACGAGCGCCCCGCACATTAAAAAGTAAAACGTGTCAAGTGCGTACTGGAGCTCGAAGATTTGATTTTGCATGTTAATTCCCCCTTGAATTGATGCAATACAGCTATCGGTATGATCTATAAATCTGTGTCTATATGGCCTTGCGCGTTAGATAGCGTCAGGGCCTGTCTCGCCCGTACGAATACGAATAACTTGCTCAAGTGCAGTGACAAAGATTTTGCCGTCACCAATCTTGCCCGTGCTAGCGATGCGAGTGATGGCTTCGATAGCAGGTTCGACCATCTCATCAATAACAGCCACTTCGACTTTTACTTTAGGTAAGAAGTCCACCACGTATTCTGCGCCGCGATAGAGTTCTGTGTGACCTTTTTGGCGACCGAAACCTTTGACTTCAGTAACAGTGACACCTTTAACACCGATGTCAGAAAGCGCTTCACGTACATCATCGAGCTTAAACGGTTTTAAGATCGCAGTGATTAGCTTCATAAAATATTCCTTATTTGTGTGATGCCGCAGGTTGATCGAAGCATTGTGGTGCATCGTATCGCTGCCATGCTTACTATTAGTCATTCAAGAACTGTGCCAATTTACTCAAGGGGGATAGGTAAGATTGGATTTTTTTGTTCAAAAATAGCCATAGTTATGGCAAAAAATACTGGCTATGCTGCAATGGTATAAACCACCGTTATGAGCATAGAGAATGCGAATTAACCTTTAGCGTTGAACTGACGAAAACTTTATTATAACCAACTTTTTAGGTGCTTGGGGAGACCATCCATCTATTTCCTGTGATGATTTGCTAACCTAGTTTGGTATATGAAACGAATCACTTGAGGAGAAAGTAGGGAAAACTGTGTGATACGGTAAGCGGCAGAGCTTAACATTTATGTATAGGCTCTGCGCTCAAAGAGAGAGGGGTGGCTGTGTAGATCGGCTAGAGCCTATACCTTTGGGAAGAGTAGGTAGGGGGTTTTGGTGCTACCGAGCAGTTTTTTTGTGTCGCTACCTTTTAGAAGTTCACGCAGACGAGATTGGCCAAAGGCACCGGTCATCAGCATACCGATATCATTTTCATTTTGATAATAATTCAAAGCCGAAGTGACATCGCGGCAGTCCAGCAAGGCTTTTTTAGACTTGATGCCTGCTTGTTTGAGCCGCGCATAAGCTTCGCGTAGCGCATCGCAATTTTCAGAGTTTTCTTTACCGACCATCACGATATGAACGGTTAATGCGCGCACCAGTGAGGTTTTGCATAGCCAATTGAGCAATTTATGTGAAGTAGGACTGTTGTCAAAAGCAAATAACGCGGTCGTAGGGGGCAAAAATGGTGCATGAGTCACCAAAATGGGGCAGTGGCTGACTCTAATTAACTGGCTCAATGTCGATTTGCAGGTGACATTGTGACCTATAACAATCAATTGTGCTTTGTCATCGACGTAATCGATACTTTCATTGAGGTGTTCATGGCGATGCAGGGTATAGGTTTTTAGTTTTTGTCGCTGCTGCTCGCAATAGGTGGTGGCTTGATGAAGCAAAAGCTTGCCTTGGGCTTTTAGCTCACAATTACTCAAGTGCTCCTTGGTGGTGAATTGCTCAAGCAGCATGTTTTCATCATCGATATTTAGGCAGCCTGAATAATTCACAGCCGCTTTTTGTTGCAAGCTCGGTACAGAATGCAACAGTCCCACAGGTGCTTGTAGACGAGTCGCGGCCCACATGCTGGCTTCTAACACTGCTTGCACGTGGTCTGGGCAGTCCAAGCAGGCAATCACACTATCTGGTTTTAAATTACTCATAAGACCACCACATTATTCCAATATTAAAAAGACAGAATAAAAAGACAGCTGCTTGGCTCAAGGGTGGGGCGATAATGCTTATGCCCAATCCTTTGTACCAATGCAGCTGTTTATTCAACTGTCTATTTATGAGCAGTTAATCAATATTAGCTCAATAAATAGACGTGGCTTTGTTTAATCCAATAAGCCAATATCTCGGCGATCGTGGATAGAGAAGCGATCAATCAGGGTTCGGCTCGCATTATTGAGTCCCACCACTTTGACATCAATGCCCTCACGTTGCAAGCGCATGACCAGTTTGTCCAAGGTGTCTACGGCACTGACATCCCAAAAATGCGCTTGGCTGACATCAATTTGAATACTATCTAAAGCTTCTTTGGTATCGAAGCTGTTTAAGAACTGAGTCGTAGAAGCAAAGAATACTTGTCCTTGCACATAATAATAACGGGTATTAGTACTCTCATCATACTCACTAAATACCGTTAAGAATTGACCAATTTTATTGGCAAACGCCAGCGCCGATAGCAGCACGCCCACGCCCACACCATAAGCTAGGTTGTGCGTAAATACTGTGGTTAAAACAGTCGCTAGCATGACAATATTAAATGACATCGGATGCGTTTTAAATTCGCGAATAGACTGCCAGTTGAAAGTACCAATAGAGACCATAATCATCACAGCGACCAGTGCCGCCATGGGAATTTGACTGACCCATTCACTTAAGAACACTACCATAATGAGCAGTACGATACCTGCCATCAAAGTGGACAGACGTGTACGTCCGCCAGATTTGACGTTGATCATAGATTGACCAATCATGGCACAGCCTGCCATACCACCGAAGAAACCTGATACGACGTTGGCAATCCCTTGACCACGACACTCGCGGTTTTTATCGCTTGGCGTATCTGTCAAATCATCGACGATAGTCGCTGTCATCATCGATTCTAATAAACCAACGATGGCAAGTGCGATAGAGTAAGGCGCGATGATCAGTAAAGTATTTAGGTTCAATGGAATGTCAGGTAATAAGAACATCGGTAATGAATCAGGCAAATCGCCCATACTGCCGACATTACGAATATCGAGATTCATGTACATGGCAACAGCAGTCAAACCAACGATACAGATCAGCGGTGACGGAATCACGCGACCGATTTTAGGAATCAGCGGAAACAAGTAGATAATCGCTAAGCCCGCCGCCGTCATGATATAAACCGTCATGCCAACGCGCTCAGTCATTGGGTTAAGCTCAGGCAGCTGGGCGGCAAAGATCAATATCGCGAGCGCATTGACGAAGCCAATGACTACCGATCGCGACACAAAGCGCATTAAATTACCGAGCTTTAGTATACCCATTATAATCTGAATCCCACCGCACAATAAGGTGGCAGCTAGCAAATACTGCAAACCATGCTCGGCGACTAAGTCAACCATCACCAGTGCCATTGCCCCAGTTGCTGCCGAAATCATGCCTGGACGACCACCGACGAAACTGATCACGACCGCGATACAAAATGAGGCATACAAGCCGACTTTTGGATCAACACCCGCGATAATAGAAAAGGCAATAGCTTCAGGAATCAGCGCTAAGGCAACGACCAAACCGGATAAAACGTCGCCGCGAACATTGGAAAACCACTCGTCACGTAAGTTATCAATAAAAGATGTCATAAGTAAACTGCATAGGGTTAGAGGCAAAAAAAGTAATCATTACTCATTCATAAAATGATCGCATCGCTATAAAAGTAGCTATTCATCTTGCTTTTACGGCAACATGTGCTGTGTCATATTGCGGTATTGAGTTATTAAAGGTCAGTAATAAATAGGTCTATTGATTTACTTACTGGTATCGCTGATACGCTCACCAATAATTGATACGATGATAAATTCAGTGAGACTACCTAAAAAAATAGTTAAAATAAGGTGCTTAAAGCAGGGCGTTTATAAGAGCACCTACAATAACGAATAGCGTCAGCAATGATATGCTGCGGTAGAGGGTAATAAATAATCTATCAAATAAAAATAGCCGCTCGACATGACCCGTCTATAGTAGTAACTTTGCCAAACAGAAGTGACAATAGCGTGCTAACTGTGACAACATGCTAAACTAAAATGCTTGGGTAAATACCCAGTCACTTACAGATTAAGGCAACTATTATAGCATTAGCCACTTAATATAAAAACAGGCGCATAATAGCACATCGTCATAAAAAACCAGTACCGAAATCTGAACGATACCGTTATGATGCGTCTCATCTTGACGGCATCATTTTGCTTCTTTATATACTAGGTTTGTTTGATGCCATTTTGCTCGTCCAATAGAAGGAATAAATATGACCACCAACACTGCAACAGATGCCTTACTTCACAAAGGCAGTGGTCTACAAGTCGTGGTCGGTTTGGGACAATCTGGATTATCAGTTGCGCGCTATTTGGCCAATCAAGGCTATCAGGTTGCTGTCACTGATGCTCAGGTGACACCTAGCTTAGCAGATCAACTGCCCGCTGAGATTAGTGTTCGCCAATTTGGTGCGATTGACGCCGAGCTCTTGCAGCAAGCGGCACGTATTATTATAAGCCCCGGTATCTCACTTGCTACCGAAGCCGTCGCCGCTGCCCGCCAAGCGAATATTCCCGTGGTTAGTGACATTCAGCTATTTTGTCAGGCTTGTACCGTACCAATATTGGCGATTACTGGTTCTAATGCTAAGAGCACCGTGACCACCTTGGTCGGGCAAATGGCCGCGGATGCTGGTGTCAATGTCGGTGTCGGCGGTAATATTGGCGTGCCAGCGCTGACCTTGCTTGATAATCCTGATATGGAACTGGCGGTACTTGAGCTGTCGAGCTTTCAGTTGGAGACGGTGACCAATTTGGGTGCGCAAGTGGCGACAGTTCTGAATATGTCACCTGACCATTTAGATCGCCACGGTGATATGCTGGGCTATCATCAAGCCAAACATCGTATCTTTCAGGGTGCTAAGTCCGTGGTTATCAATCGCGAAGACGCCTTGACGCGTCCGCTAGTGGCTGATAATTTGCCAAGAGTGAGTACCGGTATACATGCTCCTGATAAAGGTCAATATGGTCTTATTACTACTCCTGAAGGCCAGATTTATCTTGCCCACGGTACAGAAAAACTACTGTCGGCAGATAAACTGTTGATTAAAGGTCGTCATAATCTGCTCAATGCACAGGCAGCCTTGGCATTAGGCGAACTTGCTGGTTTGCCATTGGGCAGTATGTTGAATACCTTACAGCAGTTTACTGGACTTGAGCATCGTTGCCAGTATGTGGCAAATGCTGCAGACATTGATTATTTCAATGATTCAAAAGGCACCAATATCGGCTCAACGATGGCAGCTATCGAAGGGCTGGGCGCAGTCTATGCGCCAAAAGATGGCAAGCTACTATTGATTTTGGGTGGACAAGGTAAGGCTCAACAGTTTGGTGAATTGACGCCGTTTATCAATCAGTATGTTAGCCAAGTACTATTCATTGGTGAAGATGCGCCGCTGATCGAACAGCATCTGCGAGCAGCTAAGATAAGCGCCGATGTGGCGTTACATCAATGCCAAACTTTAGAAAATGCCTTTACAACCATTCAACAAATCACGACAAGCAGCCTATCGCAAGTGCAAGCGGTGCTATTGTCACCTGCTTGTGCCAGCTTTGATCAATATAGTGGCTACGCAGCTCGCGGTGAGCATTTCAGTCAGTTGGTTGGTCAATTAGCAACTGAGTCGTCAGATATGATGACTGCCGATTAAAAGGTTTGATGATTTAAGCATTTGCATGATAAGTGCTTAGCGAATATCAGCATTTAATAAAGAGCTCATGTATTTAATAAAGAATAAGGGCAATGCAATAGGATTGCCCTGAATTGACTTTTACGATGTGCGCGCATTTTCTGTATAAATGATTGTTTTGCTTATAGATTGCTGCTACTGTCAATCATAGCCAGCCAGCAACATGAATGGTCAGCTTATTTGCTTAGTAATCTGTCTGGTACTGTCTATTTTCTATTTTTTAAACGGTGGCGTTTAATAGACGCCGTGTTTTTTCGTTCGTTAGTGTATATAAAATTATGGCGCTCTCTTCTCTTTTTCGTTCCTCGTCCCAATCGAAGCAAGTATCTGGCTCAGATGGTATTCTTTCTATGCCGTCAGCACGCGCCATTCTCCTATCGAGTGTTGGCTGTATGTTGGTGCTCAGTTTATTGATGGTGGCTTCCGCTTCTATTCCTTTTGCGCTCAGTCGCGGCATGACAGAGCTGCACTTTTTCAAAAACCAGCTGCTGTATATGATGATCGGTTTGACAGTCGCTACAGTTTCTTATTACAGCGTGTCTCTGCGAACATTATATAAGACTGAAACCCAATTTATCCTATTGGGTATCACTGGCATGCTGCTAGTGGCAACCCTATTTAGTACGCCTATTAACGGCTCCAAGCGTTGGCTGAACCTAGGGGTATTTAATTTTCAGGTGGCAGAGTTGGCCAAGTTAGTGATGATTGTCTTTGTCTCTGATTTTGTGGTGCGTCGCTCTTTTGAAGTTCGTAACGGCTTAGACGGTTTTTTGCGGATTATGTTGGTGGTGGCACTCATCACCATGCTGCTATTGTCACAGCCAGATTTTGGTTCTTTTGTCGTTATTTTAGGTACTATCTTTGCGATTTTTTATATCGCTGGTGCGCCTTACAAGCACTTTTTAGCACTGGGCGCGGCTGCCATCGGTGGTGCGGTATTGATGGTGACGACAGCGCAGTACCGATTGGTACGTGTGATGTCATTTATGGATCCGTTTGATGATGTGCAAGACACGGATTATCAGCTGGCACGTAGTTTGATTGCCTTTGGCCGTGGACAATTTACAGGCGTTGGTTATGGTGAGAGCGTACAAAAACTGTCGCATTTGCCTGAGGCACATACTGATTTTCTATTAGCCATTACAGGGGAAGAGTTAGGCTTTGTTGGGGTTACCATGGTATTGGTGCTCGAAGCGCTGATTATCGGTAGCGCGATGCGTATCAGTTATAACGCGCTCAAACGTCGGCAGATGCGTATGAGTTATACCGCCTTTGGTATCGGCGTGGTGTTCATAGCGCAGACAATTATCAATGCGGCGATGAATATGGGCGCGATTCCAACCAAAGGATTGACCATGCCATTCTTCAGTTATGGCGGCTCTTCGATGTTGATTAGTTTGGTGATGGTTGCGTTATTGCTAAAAATTTATAAAGAAAGCCCTGAAATCGAAAAAAGCCAATGCCGTTATTATTGATAGGTTGAGCATTAGTGATAGGCTCGATGCATCATGACTGGCATTATCCAAAGAAGCGTCGCTCAATAGTGGCGCTTTTTGCTAGCTGGCTTTTATCCATTGGGCATATTTAACTGTTGTTTGCCTTGTAGCGGCGTACTGTTCCATTGAGCAATGGCTTGCTTTAACATACGAGTAGGTGTGTCTCTATCGACGGCTGGTTGCTGTAATAGTTGTAAAGCATCAGCGATAAGTTTACTTGGATCTCGTGTATCAATGGGTTGTGCTAGGTTTTGCTTGGAGAGTTTTTGTCCATCAGCATGACATATCAGTGGCAAGTGATACCAGTGATCGATGGCAGGTAAGCGTGCGGCATCCATGATGCTGATTTGCGCTGTCGTCATGGGTAGGATATCTAGACCGCGCATAATATGTGTCACTTGTTGCAGTCCATCATCAAGGCTGGCAGCCAAAATATAATTGATCATACCATCTTGGCGACGTACCACCATATCACCCAATGTCTGCTGAGGATTATCCCACTGCAATCCTTGAATACCGTCGTTAAAACCAATCTTATAATTCGGTAGCTGTATGCGTAGCTTATGTTGCTCTCTATCAAGGTCAGCGCTGACGCAGCAGCGTGGATAGCGCTTCCTATTTGGTTGCAATGGGTTAGCATCATAAGATGGGCTCAGCTCTTCTTGCGCCCAGTATTGCTCCAAGTCTTTACGCGAGCACTGACAACCATAAGTGAGCGGATGCAGGGCTGAGTGTAGATAATCATTATAAATATCAATACGCTCAGATTGATAAATGATATCACCGTCCCAGTACAATCCAAGCGCTTCCAAATCAATCAAGATTTGCTCAGTAAATTGCTGATCACAGCGTTCGGTATCAGTGTCTTCAATACGCAGTAGCCATTTACCACCAATGGATTTTATATGGCAAAAGCTGGCAAGCGCAGTCGTCAATGAGCCAAGATGCAGTTCACCAGTCGGTGAGGGAGCAAAACGACCAATCGGCTGTACTGGTATGATTGGAGTGGGCATAGGAATAAGGTTAGTTTTCAAAGTAGGAAATTATCGGTAAAAAAGGTAGAAGATAGAATAATAAATATATCCGTAAAAAGATATTTGTGAAATGAGTCTGTTTTGTTAGCAAATCAATATAAGCAAGCTTAAAGCTCTGTATCAGCCATGATCCATTGACTAAAAACCAACCAGCTAAAACGCAATAAGCGACCATGTTATGGTCGCTTATGCTTACATTCTACTATTGAGATGAATCGTAATTCGTTTAAGCGCCTTGATTTTGGCGTTCTTTAATCTCAGACAGGGTCTTACAATCGATACACTGGGTAGCCGTTGGGCGCGCTTCGAGACGACGCAGACCAATCTCTACGCCACAAGTTTCACAAAAACCATAATCATCATTTTCAATTTCTGACATAGATTTATCAATTTTGCGAATGAGCTTACGTTCACGGTCACGCGTACGCAATGCGAGGGCAAACTCTTCTTCTTGGGTGGCACGATCATTGATATCTGGCATAGCACTGGACTCGTCTTGGATATAAGTCTTGGTGCGATCCGCTTCGCCAATCAGTTGGCTCTTCCAATCCAATAATATAGCCTTAAAGTGCTCTAACTGCGCATCAGACATGTACTCTTCGTCTTTGGCAGGCACATAAGGAGTAAACTTAGCTTCACTTGGATTCGTGGTCAGGGTGCTCATATGGGTATCCTACTTTTTTCAAATTAATTCAATAAAACGACGTATCAAAAGACAAGACGCTATCAATGTCATAAACGCTATAATTTGTCCCTTTATAAAACGTTTTACCACTTGGTAACACAAGTAACACAGCGGATCTAATAGTACAGTTATCTTGATATGCTCAAAGCAATCTATCAATGGTCAGGTATATGGTTATGCATATTTTTATTTAAATAGCGTTGTCTTAATAATGCGACAAATCACTGACTGTGAAGACTTAGCTGTGATCGATTTAGCCATCCTAGCTATTATAATTCTACCTAATACCAGATACTAGGCAGTCCTCATTTCGTTTTATACGTTGTATCATTGTTTCTGACAATAATGAAGTCATTTTTCATCATCATGTCGCTTTTACCATGCCAGTCATTGTATTCTGAACTCAGAAATATCAGTCAATAGCTTGGGGTATAAGGGCTCACATCAATATTGGTGTCAATAAATCTGGGCGTCAAGTATCCATTCTTTCTACCCAGCTTGCAACCTTTCCATTGTTGGCTAATTGCAACCAACGGTAACCGGGCGGGACGCTTTTATCATAGGAGAAATCATTCTCATAAGGCTTGAACTGGTAGCAAGTAGATGGCGTACTATAGACCGTGACTCCTTGACGATGGCGAACCTGCTCTTGGTGCGTATGACCACTGATAATGACCTTGAGATGGTCAAATCCTAACAGATGCTGCCAAAAGGCCTCACTATTCTCCGCCATATGCGTGTCAATCCAGTCAGAGTCTACGGGAATGACATGGTGATGTAGAGCAATCAGCGCAGGCTTATCACAAGCATCGAGTCTCTCGCATAACCAGTCAATATCGGTAGGCGTTATCTCGCCCTCGACTTTGCCCGTGATGGATGAGTCTAATAACAACAGCTGCCAACGATCAGTCTCAATGACATGCCGGCTTAGCAAGCGCGGGTCGGCAGGTTGAGCAATCAGTTCGCGCTCAAAGAACGGCAATTCACTGCCTATCTCATCCGTCACATCATGATTGCCTGCGATACAAGCAAAAGGAATATTGGTGGCTTGCAATACCTCAAAAATATGATCGTAAATAGCGGGTTTGACTTCATTGACTAAGTCGCCAGTCACGATAATCAAATCGCAGCGAATGTCGCTACTCAAAGCTTGCTGTAGTACTGTTTCAAAGCACTGCTGACAGACAGAGGCTTCGCTATTGTTAGTATCGCCATCAACACTAGAAGAAACGGGCGTTGATAAATGCAAATCTGTGATTTGTAGTATGTTTACCTGTTCATCTGGTGTGCTAATGTTATTAACAGGATAGCTTAGCATTGGGTCAGTCCCTCATCGAATCGAAACAAGTGATGCTGTTAAAACGAATGATAGATAAATGGATGTCCTGCATCGAGTAGACTAATGAATTTTGGTCTGACCAATATGTTTTTTGGCTTGACGCCGCTAGTATGTCGATGATATTAGGGCAAGTTTATAACATAAAGTCAATGAAAGCTCTATCATATTGATGAAATAAAGTTGGATAAGAGGATAAAAAAACCAGCGGCTTTATGTGAACCATAATCTGTCTAACGGCGCGCTGACCAAATTTTTGCAGTGCTGAGCTTTGAGAAAATCAGCGCGATAAAAAATAAAATGGCTAATATTAATACGATAGCAAGTCCTGTCTGAATATCTAGCCAGATGCTTCCCCAAACGCCTAGCGTCACGCCAAGCTGTGCGATCAGTAGCGATATAACGACCATTTGTTTTGGCGATGATGACCACAAACGTGCCGTTAATGCTGGTAATACCAATAGACCGCTGATTAGTAAACTACCAACCGCTTGCAGGGCAATCGCACAAAATCCCGCCAATACGCCCATGAAGAACAGCCGCTGGCGTGTCGGATTAACACCTTGAATACGCGCCAGTGCTTCATGAGTGGCAAGCTTAATTTGTGCAGGCCATATATACATAAGTAGACCGAGCCCTACCAGCACACTACCGGCAAGTAAGGGCAAGTCTGCCCAATCAAGCTCTAGCAAATTACCAAACAAAAACCCCAGTACGTTTGCTTGTTGGTCAGTCAACTGGGTCAAAGCCAATAAGCCTAAGCATAACAATGACACCGCCACGACGGCCAAAACCGCATCGACAGGCAGGCGCTCATCATCGATTAATACCAGCCCTAGCACCACCATGACGCTGACCAAGGCAATGCCAATGCCCATAGGTAATTGCCACCATACTGCTAAAGCCACGCCAAGCAAGGTGCCATGTGCTAAAGCGTCAGCAAAAAATGCCATGCGTCGCCACAAGACTAAGCAACCTAAAGGCGCTGATAGTAGCGCTAAAATACTGCCAGCGATCCAAGCGGGGGCAATGATGGCTAACCAAGCAGTCATAATAAATATCCGTAAAAGTTTTTATAAAGCTCAACGCTCGATATGTGTTTGATGTATTAAGCTTCGATATATTTTATATTTGTGAATGTTCAACGCGCCTTAATGATTATAGTTCGCTTGGGGCGTGATGCTCACAGGCATGTGGTTGATGTACATAAGGCTGCTCATAATGATGCCCAAATAGCTTTTGAAACTCACTACTAATGGCAAGCTCGCTTGGTTGTCCCTCACAGCAAATATGCTTATTAAGACAAATCACACGTCGACTGCCTTTCATGACCCAATGCAGATCATGCGATACCACCAGCATGGCACAACGCAAAAACTCTGGCAGCTCATCAATAAACTGATAGAGCCAAACCTCAGTATCAGGGTCCAGTCCTTGCATCGGCTCATCTAAAATCAATAAGTTGGGTTTGTCTAACAATGCGCGCGCGAGCAAGACCCTTTGTGTCTCACCACCCGACAGGTGCAGCATTTGTCGCGATAGTAAGTGCGTCAATGACAAGTTATCGAAGATAAATTGACGCTGCTCAGACGTTAAGCGCCTTTTATCCGCTTGTGCCAATAAATCGCAGACTCGTAATGGCAATATCGGCGGTACAGCAAAGCGCTGCGGCACATAGCCAAGCTGTAACTTTTGATGAGAGTTAATGTGCCCTTTAGTTGGCTCAATCAATCCCAAAATAAGTTTAACCAACGTTGACTTGCCAGCGCCATTTGGTCCAATAAGACTGACTGTTTCATTAACCGCAATGTCGATATCAATATGTGAGAGTAAGCGTTGATGCCCAATGTCGTAGCTGATATCGCTTAGGCTCAGCAGTTTACTCGCATTATTAATGGTATTGCCATCAACAGCGGAAAAGTTCGGTTGATTAGACGGTGAGGTAGACAGGCTCATAGTATGACAACCAATAAGTGAATGAGTAATACAAATAAAAAACGGATGACAAAGACTTACGCTTCAGTGGTTAGGGCATGTTACTGGCAGGCTTGGCAACGACCACTCAGCTCAATCACACTGCGTTCCACAATAAAGCCAACGTCTTGCTCAGCAAAACTCATCATTTCCTGTACGGGCACACTGCTACATTCTTGTACACGCTGACATTGACCACAGATTAAAAATGCTGCGGTATGCTGAGCGCGTGGGTGACAGCAGGGCACATAAGCATTGATAGAGGTCAGTTGATGTATCAAGCCTTCACTCAATAGAAACTCCAGACTGCGATAGACAGTGGGTGGCGCGACATTTTTTGGCGCTTGTTTTTTAGAGCTAATTTCTTTAGATGCCGCTTTCATTGGGTGCTGTTGCGAGTTAAGCGCTTCGATGCTGTCATCATTGTTATTGGGCTCTGATAAGCGCATTTGCTGCAATTGCGTGATCAAATCATATGCACCGATAGGTTTATTGGCTGCCAATACCAATTGATATATTTGCTGGCGCAATGGGGTAAAGCGTGCACCGTTCAGGCGACATTGTTCTTTTGCTGCCATTAGGCGCTCGGTCACGTCATGCGGCGTAAAGTCCTGCACATCATGTAAATGTTCGCAGACTGATAAACTGGTGGACATGGTGCAAGCTCCTACAAAAAAATGGCACTGTTATTATAGTAATTTATAATGTTATAGTATAACATACTAAAAATAAGAGCAGATAAGTGATCTTGGCTTATTTATTGATACCTTGATGATCACTCAGATACAACACTGATAACGTCTAAATGTTTCCACTTATATTTTATCTTTCATACATTAAAGAATCTATTATGAACTCAGTTTTCAAATATTTTTTAAGCTCAACCATTATACTACAGCGATGGCTCATCACGGGCATAGTTGCATTAGGCGTCTTTACTGTGAGTGCACAAGCGGCAACAGTCAGCGTGAGTAATTATCCACTGTTTTTATTGAGTCAAGCAGTGACTGAAGGTTCACCGCCCGCCAAGCAGTTATTGCAAGCAGGGGAGGTAGGTCATCATGGCAGTATCAGCCCAGGTGATATTAAAGCCATTCAGGACAGTAAATTTGTCGTGTGGTTTGGTGAGCCACTAGAAAATAACTTGGCGGCAAGCCTTAATACCGCACCCAATGCGATTGCCTTATTTGAATTTGATGCCTTTAATCGTCATCCGCTACGTGACGTCAAAGGCAAGCCTATTACTGGCACGCTTGATCCACATATATGGTTAGATCCTGAAAATGCCAAAGCCATGACTCGTGCCCTTGCCGTGATTCATAGCCATGCTAATCCGCAATATAAAGCACTTTATCACGCCAATGCGCAAAAATTTGCTCAGCGAATGGATAGGGGAGTGGCATCTTTCGTAAAACAAGCTAAAGGCAAGCAGCAAACCGAGCCTTATTGGGCCTATCATGATGCTTATCACTACATCGAATCCAGCACAAACCTAAAGCTTGTTGGCAGTTTAAGCACTGATCACCATCTAGCACCACGAGCAAGCCAAATACGCTGGCTAAATGAGAAGCGTCCAGCTAAGCAAATGTGTCTGGTTAGCCCAAGTCAACCAGCCAAAGGTCTACTCGCTAAGTTACAGCCTGTAAAAACCACTGTGCAACCTGAAGATATGAGCAATAGTAAAGACTTTGTGAGTGGTTGGCAGACGATGGCACAGCAAATCTATCAATGTATATCGTAGGATAACTGATTAACCATAGTGGCTTGCAACGCTTGAGCAGCCATTATGTAGTCATACTTTGGGTGTTATCCATTGGTCAGTAACTATGATGTCTATGAGTGATTCAGCTAGGTCACTGATAAAAGGTATATTTTTCTTGCTTAACGGTGGTATGCCCCTTATAATAAGTGGCGTTTTATTTTGGTTAAAAGGTAACACCTGTAGAGTGAGCCGTTCACGGATAAAAGTGTCGCGACGATGTTATATTGCTACCTTATCCCAATGCTGTAAGGCTATAGGATTGCATTACCGATGACCAAGCCTGCCAAACGCACACAAAAAGATAAAATTGGCATCTATATCAAACGCCAAGCGTGGATATTATTTATCCTTATTATTATTGCTTGGGCTTTAGATACCAGTTGGCTACATAGTGAGCTTACTGTCGCAAAAAGCGCCGCTATTGGTGCGCTACTCAGTTTTGCAACCCAAGCTGTATTTGCTTTTTTTATCTTTTGGTACACTGGATATCGCGCGCGCCAACACATTGTTAGCCAGCTATATCGAGGTCAAATGGCCAAATGGCTATTGACTGTGTTTGGTTTCGCACTAATTTTTATTACCGTACAACCCCTATCTGCGCCTGCGCTATTTATCGGTTTTATGGTAATGCAAATTAGTCACAGTTGGATGTTGTGGCATATACGCTAGCATTAATAGACGATGACTATATCAATAGTTGAGTGCTTAATAGTGCTAGGCAAGTCACCCTGCCGTCCAGCTTCTCTATGACTGATTTCATAAGAAAGTCAAAACATACAAAACTGTCTAAAGACAGCGCCAATGATCATAAAGACTGTGATATGAGCGTTTAAATGAGTATAGCGTGTGATAATGGAGTCGATAGCCAATTATTAGCTATCAGTATTGCCTCTAATTAAATTCTTACAATTTAATTAATCACGCAAAGCTATGTTAGTAAACGTTAATAGTAGCTAACTTATTCATACAGTGCATAAAAAAGTCATAATTGACTTTACACGAATACAACGCTGCATTAATATAGGCAGCTAAATATTTTGCTTATGAACGCTGTATTAAGCGTCGATCGTGGAAACGCGGCAGTAAGTAAACACAGATATAATAATTTCGCGTACATATACAAGGGCTATTACTGAATCATCATAAGCCCTTTTTTGATAGCTAAAATTTATCTTAAGTTATCAAATTGCGCACTAGTAATAGAACTATGGGTTGGATGTTATTGATTACATGAGCGCTTTAGCATGGTTCATCGGCTTGCTAGCAGGTCAAATAGGATCATTAAAACCTCATCAGATGACAACCATATTTTTGGTAGTTGATTAAATCGTTGATTAATAAGAAGCTGACATTATGGCAGGCGAGCAAACAACAACAGACTATATCTCTCACCACTTAACGAACTGGACGTACGGCTATCTGCCGGGCGAAGGCTGGAAAGTTGCCTATACTGCTGAAGAAGCTAGTGCAATGGGCTTTAAAGCCATCCACCTTGATTCTATGCTTTGGTCAATTGGTCTAGGCATTGTTTTCTGCGCCATCTTCTGGATGGTCGCTAGAAAAGTCACTTCAGGCGTGCCGGGTAAAACTCAGGCCGCGGTTGAGATGATCGTTGAGTTCGTTGATAACAACGTTCGTGATTCGTATAGTGGTACCTCAAAGCTGATTGCGCCTTTGGCGTTGACTATCTTTGTATGGATATTCTTAATGAACTTGATGGATTTACTACCCGTCGATTTTATTCCTATGATTGCTGGCCAAATCGGCGCAATGATGGGACATGATCCACATCATGTGTTCTTTAAGATCGTTCCAACGACGGATCCTAATATTACGCTTGGCATGTCTTTTTCTGTCTTTATATTGATTCTGTTCTATAGTATCAAGGAAAAAGGTTTGGGCGGCTTTGTTGGCGAGCTAACACTGCATCCGTTTAGTGCCAAAAACCCTATCGTACAAATTATTTTAATACCCATCAACTTTATCTTAGAGTTTGTTACTTTGATAGCGAAACCTATCTCTTTAGGTCTGCGTCTATTCGGTAACATGTATGCTGGTGAGTTGATTTTCATACTGATTGCTCTAATGCCGTTTTGGATTCAATGGGCGTTATCAGTACCGTGGGCTATTTTCCACATCTTAATTATTACACTTCAAGCGTTCGTATTTATGATGCTGACGATAGTTTATATGTCACTTGCATCATCAACTGAACATTAATTAGACATTCAATAGGTAAATGAGGATACATCCATGGATCCAGTATTAGGTGGTTACACAGTTATCGCAGTAGCACTACTTATCGGTTTAGGTGCACTAGGTACAGGTATTGGTTTTGCTATTCTAGGTGGTAAATTCCTAGAAGGCGTTGCGCGTCAGCCAGAACTTGGTTCACAGCTGCAAACTCGTATGTTCATCGTAGCAGGTCTTCTTGATGCTATTCCGATGATCGGTGTTGGTATTGCTATGCTATTGTTGTTCGCTAACCCTCTAGCAGGTTAATCAGAAAGCTCAGTTGTAAATGTTTGGTAGTCAAAGTTTGTATCTTAACCATAGCCAAAGTTTGGCTATCAAATATGATCAATGAAACTGATTTTTCATTAACAAAGAGGTGATCACGTGAATATCAATTCTACCCTCATCGGTCAAGCCATTGCTTTTGCAATCTTTGTGATGTTCTGCATGAAATTCGTGTGGCCACCACTTATTGGTGCCATCAATGAGCGTCAGCGTAAAATTGCTGAAGGCCTGAATGCCGCAGAAAAAGCAAAAGCAGATCTGGCAACCGCTGAGCAAGACGTCCAGCAGGAGCTTGATCTTGCAAAGACCAAAGCTGCTGCTTTAATCGAGCAAGCGAACAAGAGTGCTAACCAGCTTGTCGAAGATGCAAAAATGCAGGCCCAAGTGGAAGGCGAGCGCATTCGTCAACAAGCGCAAGCGTCTATCGACCAAGAAATCAATCAAGCGCGTGAATCATTACGTGCCCAAGTTGCTGAACTGGCTGTACTTGGTGCAGAAAAGATTTTGCAAGACAAAGTCGATGTGCAAAAACATGCCAGTATGTTAGACCAACTGGCGGCAAAGCTGTAACTGTGAGGATATAATGGCTGACTTATCAACCTTAGCACGACCCTACGCTAAAGCCGCGTTTGACTATGCCAACGAAAACGGGGCCGTAAACGAGTGGGAAAATTTCTTGTTTGTCGCCAGTGCAATTGTCAATGACAAAGCGTTCCGTACATGGCTAGAAAATCCAGCCGTTACGGCTGAGCATAAGTCAGCTGCTTTGGTTGATCTTTATGACTCACAAGTGGCTGGTGATAGCGACTCTGCTTTTAAACAGCTACTAGGCGAGAGCAAAGGCTCTCGTTATGGTAATAGTATTAGCTATCCTAAAGTGTCACCAGCGCTCAATAATTTTATTAAGCAGTTGGCGCAGCAAGAGCGTCTGGCGCTGCTTCCTGAAGTTTATGAGCATTATCGCCGCCACAAGGCAATAAGCTTAAAGCAGCTTGATGCTTACGTGACCTCTGCCTATCCATTGACTGACGCTCAGCGTGAAATGCTTCAAACGCGCCTTGCTGCATCGTTAAATGCTAGTGTGGTGATTCATGAGTCGGTCGATCCAAGTCTATTGGCAGGCGCTACCATCAAAGTCGGTGACAAAATCATTGATGATTCGATGCGCGGCAAGTTACAACAGTTAAAAACACAGCTAACGGCCTAATGCCATTTACCAGCGCAGTCATCTATGATTTGCGTGAAAGTAAGAGCATTTAAGTCAGTGGGCGGGTTATCATAAATTAAAGGAAACAAGGCAATGCAACAATTGAATCCAGCGGAAATCAGTAACCTGATTAAGCAGCGTATTCAAGACCTTGATGCGGGTGCAACTGCAAAGAATGAAGGCACGATTGTCAAAGTATCTGACGGTATCGTGCAGATTCATGGTCTTGAAGATGCCATGTACGGCGAAATGATTGAGTTTGAAGGCGAAATCTATGGAATGGCGCTTAACTTAGAGCGTGATTCTGTCGGCGCGGTAGTACTTGGTGATTACCTAAAGCTGCAAGAAGGTCAAAAAGCCTATTGTACTGGTCGTATTCTTGAAGTACCAGTAGGTCCTGAGCTGCTAGGTCGTGTTGTTGACGCCTTGGGAAATCCTATTGATGGCAAAGGTCCTATCGATGCCAAAATGACTGACAAAGTCGAAAAAATCGCCCCAGGCGTTATTGATCGTCAGTCAGTAGATCAACCAGTAATGACGGGTTATAAAGCCGTTGATACTATGATTCCAATTGGTCGTGGTCAGCGTGAGCTTATCATTGGTGACCGTCAGACGGGTAAAACCGCGATGGCTATCGATGCGATCATCGCGCAGAAATCATCTGGTATCAAGTGTGTATACGTCGCAATCGGTCAGAAACGTTCTACCATTGCAAACGTCGTACGCAAGCTTGAGCAAACTGGTGCATTAGCATATACCACGGTTGTGGTCGCATCAGCATCAGAGCCTGCAGCACTACAGTATATCGCACCGTATTCAGGTTGTACGATGGGCGAATACTTCCGTGACCGCGGTGAAGACGCACTGATTGTATTTGATGACTTATCAAAACAAGCCGTTGCTTATCGTCAAATTTCACTATTGCTACGTCGTCCGCCAGGTCGTGAAGCGTATCCTGGTGATGTATTCTATTTACATTCACGTTTACTTGAGCGTGCATCACGCGTAAACGCGGCGTACGTAGAAAAGTTCACTAATGGTGAAGTAGTTGGTAAAACCGGTTCTTTAACCGCACTGCCAATTATTGAAACCCAAGCTGGTGACGTATCTGCATTCGTACCGACTAACGTGATTTCAATCACCGATGGTCAGATTTTCTTAGAATCAAGCCTATTCAACTCAGGTATCCGTCCAGCAGTTAACGCTGGTATCTCGGTATCTCGTGTGGGCGGGGCAGCTCAGACTAAGATCATCAAGAAGCTATCTGGTGGTATCCGTACTGCACTAGCTCAGTATCGTGAACTGGCCGCCTTTGCTCAGTTTGCATCAGATCTTGATGACGCGACTCGCGAACAGCTTGATCATGGTGAGCGTGTGACTGAATTGATGAAGCAGAAGCAGTATCAGCCAATGTCAATCTCTGAGCAAGCTGCAGTTATCTATGCATCGAATGAAGGCTTTTTAGCGGACGTTCCTGTCGAAAAAATCGGTTCTTTTGAAGAAGCTTACTTACGCTATATGCATGATGAGCAAAGTGAATTGATGCGTGAGATTGATGATACTGCGAATTATAATGATGATATCGCAGGTCGTTTGAAGTCATCTTTAGAGACCTTTAAACAAAATCACAGTTATTAATTTAACGGGTTAAGCCGAATTGGTTATGGCTGTCTTTGATGGCTGATAAAGTGGCGCATTGTCTTGTATTTTTTTATTAAGACAGTAGCGCCACTATTCTAACCATTGACGGTATTAGATCGCGTCATGCACAAAATATATAACATTAATCTGTTAGATCGATGTTATATACTAAATAATTGTCGCATGCGCCAATGCTTTTTAACCCTCTTATATTGGAATCATTATGGCAAGCTTAAAAGAGATACGTGCCAAAGTCACCAGTATTAAAAGCACCCAAAAAATTACTCGTGCTATGCAAATGGTTGCGGCAAGTAAAATGCGCCGTGCCCAAGAGCGCATGGAAGTGGGTCGCCCGTATGCTGATAGTATGCGCCGGGTTATTTCACATTTGGTGCATGCCTCATCAGACTATAAACATCCGTATATGGTCTCGCGTCCAGTCAATAAGGTTGGCTATATTGTCATTACCTCTGATCGCGGTCTGGCGGGTGGTTTGAATATTAACTTATTCAAAGCTTTATCTAAGAGTATCCAGCAGTATCAAGATCAATCTGTACAAACTGAGTTTGCAGTCATTGGCGCTAAAGGTGTGAGTTTTTTCAAAAACTTTGGTGGTAAAGTGACCTCGGCAGTAACCGATTATGGTGATAAGCCAACGTTTGAGCAGATAAACGCACCGGTTCAAGCGATGCTTGACGATTATACTAACGGTAAAATAGACCGCATCTATGTGGTTTATAATAAGTTTGTTAATGCGATGACCCAAAAGCCAACTGTCAATCAGTTGGTACCTTTACCAGACAGTGCGTTTGGTGAAGAAGAGAGCGGCATTCAAACAGAACTGAGCTGGGATTATATCTACGAGCCTGATATCAAAACATTGATTGATGAGTTGCTTGGCCGCTATATTGAGTCGATTGTGTATCAAGCGGTAATGGAAAACATTGCCTCTGAGCAGTCCTCACGTATGGTTGCGATGAAAGCGGCGACAGATAATGCTGGTGACCTAATTAACGATTTACAGTTGGTTTATAACAAGCTGCGTCAAGCGGCGATTACCCGAGAAATCTCGGAAATCGTTGGCGGTGCTGCTGCTGTTTCATAATTGAAACCCCTTATGAAACCCACTATATACAGAAGTTCAAGGAGAACGCAATGAGTAGCGGTCGTATTGTACAGATTATTGGCGCGGTTCTTGACGTTGAGTTCAACCGTAGTGAAGTTCCTCAGATTTATGATGCCTTGCAAGTAGATGGTACCGAAACCACCCTAGAAGTACAGCAACAACTAGGTGATGGCATCGTCCGTACTATCGCAATGGGTTCAACTGAAGGCCTAAAGCGTAACTTAACAGTCACTAACACTGGTGCGCCTATTGCTGTGCCTGTTGGTATTGGTACGCTTGGCCGTATCATGGATGTTCTTGGTCGTCCTATCGATGAAGAAGGTCCTGTAGAGGCTGATGAAAAATGGTCTATCCACCGTGAAGCGCCAAGCTACGCGGATCAGTCAAACAGCACTGAGCTGTTAGAAACTGGTATTAAAGTTATTGATCTACTTTGCCCGTTTGCTAAAGGTGGTAAAGTTGGTCTGTTTGGTGGTGCTGGTGTTGGTAAAACCGTTAACATGATGGAGCTGATCAATAACATCGCTCTAAAACATGAAGGTTTGTCAGTATTTGCTGGTGTTGGTGAGCGTACACGTGAAGGTAACGATTTCTATCACGAAATGCAAGAAGCGGGCGTTGTAAACACTGAAGACTTTAGCAAATCTAAAGTTGCGATGGTATACGGCCAGATGAATGAGCCACCGGGTAACCGCTTGCGTGTTGCGTTGTCTGGTTTGACCATGGCTGAATACTTCCGTGATACGAAAGATCCTGCCACTGGCAAAGGTCGTGACGTATTGCTGTTTGTTGATAACATCTACCGTTATACACTAGCCGGTACTGAAGTATCAGCACTACTTGGTCGTATGCCATCTGCGGTTGGTTATCAGCCAACACTTGCTGAAGAGATGGGTATGCTACAAGAGCGTATTACTTCAACTCAGTCAGGTTCTATTACTTCTGTGCAAGCAGTATATGTTCCTGCCGATGATTTGACGGATCCATCACCAGCAACGACGTTTGCGCATTTGGATGCAACGGTTGTATTGAGTCGTGATATTGCTTCACAAGGTATCTATCCTGCGGTTGATCCGCTAGATTCAACCTCGCGTCAGCTAGATCCATTAGTCATTGGCGAAGAGCATTATAACGTTGCTCGTGGCGTGCAAGAGATTTTGCAGCGCTATCGTGAGCTAAAAGACATCATCGCTATCTTGGGTATGGATGAGTTATCAGAAGAAGATAAACTAGTCGTTTATCGTTCGCGTAAGATTCAGCGCTTCTTGTCACAGCCATTCCACGTTGCTGAAGTCTTTACTGGCGCACCTGGTAAATATGTACCACTACGCGATACCATTGCTAGCTTTAAAGCAATCATCGCTGGTGAATACGATGACCTACCAGAGCAAGCGTTCTATATGGCTGGTGGCATCGACGAAGTTGTTGCTAAAGCAGAAAAAATGAAATCTACTGCAGCGTAAGTTGTGTTAGCATTTGCTAAAGGGCAGATAGGCTATAAAAAGTCTATTTGCCAGTTAGTAACGCCTCGCAGTTTTGATTGTGTTTTGATCGTAAGGAGTTAAGTATGGCAACGTTACAATGTCGCGTCGTAAGTGCTCGTGAAGAGTTGTATTCAGGCGAAATTAGCATGTTAATAGCTACTGGTACCGAAGGCGAGATTGGTGTATTGCCAGGTCACACACCGCTTATTACTTTGTTAAAACCGGGTGCGATGCGAGTGCAAACACCAAACGGTGAAGAAGAAGTGATTTATGTATCAGGCGGTGTTTTAGAAGTACAGCCGAAGATGGTTACCGTATTGGCTGATACAGCGATGCGTGCACATAACCTTGATGAAAGCAAAATTGTCGAAGCACGTAAAAAGGCTGAGCAAATGCTGGTTAATCAATCGGATACTGTACAAACTAATGCAGCTTTAGCATCATTAGCAGAGTCTGTCGCACAGCTACAGACTATCCGTAAGTACAAAAACCGCGCTTAATTTTTTGTGGAAAATTTTAGAGTTTCCTTTTGACTCTTACCACAGATATAAAAAAACAGTCCATCATGGGCTGTTTTTTTATGTTTATTATTTAATATTCTATGCTTGTTGATCTAGGATAAATACACGATTTATGATGCAATTTTGAGCTCAACAGCCAGTTTTTTAAATATGAGTGTTAACTAACTATGTATCCACTAACCATGTATTTACTAATTATTTATCGAAGGATAATAGGCAGTACTGGGATAATAGATGAAAAAGTCACTGGCAGCAAAGGTGATATGTCGCTATATTAGACGTAACAGGAATACAAGTATCGGTATCAATCAAGTATCCTATCGCTGTGCGCTACATTAAGATTGACTACTTATAGAAACTAAGGTGAGGAAAGGGTCGTAAAAAAACATTTCACTTGCTATTATTTGTATAAAGCTCATAATTTTTGGACGTAAACTAAAGTTTTAATGGGTGTAGTTTATAGGTTTTGTTAACGACTATAAGCTATAGTATAGGAAGCTGTATGTTTAATAGTATACTGTGCTACCAAGTTTGTAACAGCTATACCAACATCAATTGTGCCACTTAATGGTGCTATTAATTTTACCGCTCTTACTTTTACTGCTTTTAAATGAGATGTATTAGAGGATATAACAATGACAACGAATGAAGAAGACAACACCCCCCGAATTTTGATTGTTGAGGATGATGAGCGTCTGGCCATGTTGACTCAAGATTACTTGGTCAAAAATGGTTTAGAAGTCGCTATCGAAACCGATGGTAATCGTGCTATTCGTCGCATCGTCAGTGAACAACCAGATTTGGTCGTACTTGATGTCATGCTTCCTGGTAGCGATGGACTGACGGTATGTCGTGAAGTACGCCCGCATTATCAGAATCCTATTTTGATGCTGACTGCGCGTACTGAAGATATGGATCAGGTACTGGGTCTTGAGATGGGTGCTGATGATTATGTCGCTAAACCTGCTCAGCCACGTGTCTTGCTAGCACGTATTCGTGCGTTATTACGTCGTTCAGAAAATGCCCCATCAGAAGATGTGCCACAGCGCCTAGAATTTGGTGAACTGGTCATCGACAATGGCGGTCGTTCTGTGAATTTAGGTGATGAGTTGGTTGATTTCACCAGTGCTGAATATGACTTATTATGGTTGCTTGCTTCTAATGCGGGTCGAATTCTTTCGCGTGAAGATATCTTTGAGCGTCTACGTGGTATCGAATATGACGGTCAAGATCGTTCAATTGACGTTCGTATCTCACGCATTCGTCCAAAAATCGGTGATGATCCAGAAAATCCAAAACGTATCAAAACCGTTCGTAGTAAAGGGTATTTGTTCGTTAAAGAAGGCAACTAAGTCAATTTTGCTCCGGCAACGGCTTATTGCTCATTAGCATGACCAAAGAAACCAGCAACTAGGCTGGTTTTTTTGTGGCTAAATTTTAATTTTTGAACTTAAATACAGCGTTATGTGGTTTAATTAAGCAATTATTGTGGGTGCTGCCTAAATGTACATGAGGTAAATGGATTTTAGGTGATGCTCAGTTATAAATTAAAATACAGCAGCCAGAATGGTTTTTTATTCAACAGTGTTTGATATCATTTATCACGCAGCGCTTGTTTGCTGAATGATGTCGGCAGTTTTTATTCATTAAGTTGGTTACGGCACGTATGTCATTAGTCTCTTCTTTAAAACACAGTATCTTTGTTCGTATTTATGCTGGGCTACTCATAGTCTGTTTGTGTGTGGCATTGTTTGCTCAACTGTTGATGGATACCATCAACAAAGAGCGCGTCCAATCCTACCGTGAAAACATGGCAACAGGGGCTTTTCATCTGGTGAGTGAAGGTATCGCTCATCAAGAAAGTGAAGAGCAGCGTGAATATTGGTTGTCTGATGCCAGTAGTTTATTTGGCTCAGAATTCAAAGTTTTGCCTATTGATGAAGTGGACTTTAATGCCAGTGAACTGCGGCGTTTTGAAAATGGCAATACGGTCGTTCGTTATACCGAGCAACCTGTCTATGCCGATGTGTATTATCGTCTACCGGACAATCAAAGCGTTTTGACCGCTAGAATATCGCAAGTGACTGAGCAGCAAGTACGGGCAATCGCTGTATTTCTATTGGATGATTTGTCTTACTATGTGACGTTATCTGACAAGCGTGCCCGTTTGGCTGAACTGGAAAAAAAGTTTTCCTTTCCTTTAGAGTTTAAAGCCGTCAATACACTGGATTTGGATACCGATCAGCTTGCACGATTACGCCGAGATGAAGTGGTTATTTCCTTACAAGATACCAATAGCAGTAAAAGTAATTCGGCTATTAGAGTAGTGGTGCCTTCTGAAATCAATGACATGGCGATATTGATTGGTCCGGTGCCATTATTCAATTGGTTCCCACTTAATCTGATTATTAGTATGATTCTTATCAGCATGTTTTTAATCAGCTTAGGCGTGTATGCGTTGATTTTTCCACTTGAGCGTAAATTGCAGTTGATTCAGGTCGGTGTTAATGAGGTGAGTAAAGGTAATCTTGAAAGTCAAGTTCAAGTCATTGGGCAGGATGAAATTGCCCGTTTAGCCGCGACTTTTAATGCCATGACCTCACATATCAAGCGCCTTATTGAGTCGCAGCGAGAATTAACGCGAGCGGTATCACATGAGCTGCGTACACCGGTGGCTCGTATTCGTTTTGCCGTTGATATGTTGGCTGATACGGATGACGAAGACTCGCGTTTTATGCAGCGTGATTTTATTGATGAAGATATAGAAGCGCTTAATGGTTTGATTGATGAGATTTTGACTTATGCCAAGTTAGAGGAAGGCTCACCAAAGCTGGATTTAGAACCAGTCAATCTTAGAGAGTTATTGGAGCAGATTGAGCGTGAAACCAATGCCTTGGGTAAGCCTATCAAAATAGTGACCAAGCTGCCGAATGCTAAAGTCACCGCTGTCGCAGATAGGCGTTATTTACACCGTGTGATTCAAAATTTGGCGGGCAATGCCTTACGTTATGCAGAGACCACGATTATCATTAGTGCTGGCGTCAGAAAGGGCAATGCTTTTGTTAGTGTTGAGGATGATGGCCATGGTATTCCAGAAGCAGATCGCGAAAAGGTTTTTATTCCATTTTCACGCTTAGATGACAGTCGTACACGCGCTTCAGGCGGTTATGGTTTAGGCTTGTCTATCGTATCGCGCATTGCCTTTTGGTTTAATGGTAGTATGAAAGTCGATGAGAGCCGAGAGCTTGGCGGTGCACGATTTGTCATGACGTGGCCTATCAAACCACTGACACAAATTTTGGCTGCTGATGAACTGACGCAAGAAAAAAGCGAGCGTGGTTTTGAAGATAAATAATGCCACTGCACAGGATTGTCGTTATTTTTTAGTATAAAAATAGCGGCATCAATTAAGCAGTGTGTGACAAATAAACTTGCTCAATTTCTAAGAAGTGTTCTCAATTTCATGTTTAGAATGAATACACACCTTAGATAGAATTGTCGGTTAATTTTTATTATTAACGGTTTAAAGATAGCTTTAAATCAGAGGAGGGCAAAGAATGCCATATTTATTTGGTGGTTTGGTGGTACTAAATGCAATAACGTTGGGCTACTATTTATTCTTGCAGCAGCCATCGACGACGCAAACGTTGACAGCAGCGCAAGAAAATATTACTCAGCCATTAGCGTTTACGAATAGCGCCAAATATATTCCACCTATCATTGGAAACAAAGACTAGATGTGATACACCTAAATAGTCGCAGCGAATTGTTTTGAGCATTTATTAGCTTTAGTGATGAACAATTCAACTGCTATCAGTCTTCTTTGTTCCAAGTCTTGTCATTAAAGACAGGCATTTTTTCTGTATCGTTTGCCATGGTTGTATCTCCAGCAACCTTGGAAAGCAGAGGAATACGCACACACACTTGTAAACCTCCGTCGGGATGATTAATGGCTTCTACCGTCCCATGATGCAATCTGGCAATACGATCGACAATCGCTAGACCTAAACCACTGCCTTGTGTGGTACGTGCTGTCTCTCCGCGCTCAAAAGGCTGCATAATACGTTCTAACTGATCTTCTGCAACGCCATCACCACAGTCACGCACACATATCAGCAATTGTTCTTGCGCTTCTCTATTGACGACATTTTCACTGACGACATCGCTATCTTCCTCTTCAATGGTTTCTATAAAAGTTGGCACAACAGTCGCTGATAGGTAAATGGGCGGTTTGCCATAACGCTTGGCATTATTGACCAGATTGATCACAAGGCGTTTGATAGACATGGGGCGCACAGGAACCACTTTGTGACACTCTGATTGATAGATGAACTCCATTGGTGCAAATTGCACCATAATCTCATTAAAGATGGTATCCAAATTGGTTAGGCTGACTGGCTCATCGGAGCCATCTTTCATAAATGAGATAAACTGCTCTAAAATGGCATCCATGTCTTCAATATCATAAATTAATCCCTCTCGAAAAAAGTCATCAGGTAGCATCTCAGCAGTCAAACGCATACGAGTTAAGGGCGTTCGCAGATCATGCGAGATACCAGCGAGCATAATCGTACGCTCTTTTTGTGCTTGATTTAACGTCGTGAATAGACGATTGAATGCCATGTTGACCTGACGTATCTCCGTAGGGCCTTTTTGTGTTGGCAACGTAGTGGCATGACTGAGCCGAATATAATTGGTCGCAGCACGCTGCAAATATCGTAGCGGACGATTTAATTGCCGCGCCAGTAGAATAATAGTCAGCAGCGATAAAATAGGCAATCCAATGAGAAACAGCACCAACAATGCTGGACTATATTGTGAATAATAAACCACGGGTTCACGAATCCAAAAGCTGTCATCACGGCTGTCTTGCACCCAAAGCTGCGGTGTCGGTTTGAATTTAAAATAAACCTCAACAGGTCGACCCAATTGCGCACCGATTTCGCGTTGTAATACATCAGTGAAGACACCGACAAAGGCCTTATCAGACACTGCTGGAAAGTCATTAGGGTTATTCACTACCACGACATGCGAGTGTTGATAAATCCATTGGCGTACTTCAGGACGATTTTTCCAGTCTTTGTTGACACTATTCATCAACTGCAGCTCGCTCGTTAAGTAACGCGCATGGTTTTTAAGCTCGGGTAAATATAGACTGCGCCAAAAAAACAGAATCGACAAGCTGACACTGATAAGAACAATGAAAGAGACCATCAAGGTTGTCAGCCAAGTGTTGGAGTAAGAGCGCGTGAACCGCCCTTTGCGACGTGGTTGCGATTTTGGTGTGGTCATATGGATCCAACATATTAAAAGATGCTTTATTGAGTTTAGTGTAAAAATGGTGCTTTTTTATGTCGTTCAAACACAACGTGCCATACTTATGAGTAGCGTAATAGTTGTGATTCTTGAGCGATAGCATCATTCACTCGCTGACTATGTCATAGAGTAGCATAATCAATGAATGACACGGATGGCTTTAAAACAGTAGGCAACAATTGAATACTCAAATTTGCACTAATATAGTACTGAGTAATATAGCACCGAATAATACAGCAACGAGCCATTTGGACATGATGTAGAGGCAGTATCTTCAGTTAAAAATCAGTGGTGATGATCAATTGTATTTTACATCGATGGGCATTTAAGCTATTGTTAATAAATAATTAAATAAGTGCAGTTTATGTTTTCAATAAATCAAGACTGTGATATAATTATGCCCTTTTTGGTATACCTGCGAAAGAGAGAATTCACATGGTTGTTATTCGTTTAGCACGGGGCGGTGCCAAGAAACGCCCATTTTATCAAGTAGTTGTTGCTGATCAACGCCGCGCGCGTGACGGTCGCTATATTGAAAACATCGGCTTTTTTAACCCACTCGCTAAAGAGTCTGAAGAAGCAGTACGCCTAAATATGGAAGCGTACAATGCGTGGATCGCAAAAGGTGCACAACCTTCAGATCGCGTTGCTTCATTGGTAAAAGCTTTCAACAAGTCTGTCGCGCAAACTGAAGCAACTGCTTAAGTTTTGTGGTCACTGAGACGCTGATAGCTCGTCTATAAGCAGTCTCGATAGACTTTAGTAAAAAACATAGCGTAACTGGTCTAACTAGGTACGCCATTAACTGTTTATCGCTTTTAACTGCGTTTATCGTTTTTAATTGCTTTTTATTTATCTTCGCTGTGTTCATCATTGTTAGGTTAGCCGTTATGTCTTCTGCTCCAAACGCTAGTGCCCTTATGAAAATTGGTCAGCTCAAAAAGCCTTATGGCATCAAAGGTTGGCTTTGGGTATTTAGTGAGACAGATGATCGTACGGCGATATTTGACATTAAACCTTGGTGGATGAAAACTGCTACCGGCATGAAACCTTTAACCGTTAAGGCTTGGCGTGAGCAAGGCACAGGAATTGTGGCTCAGTTTGAGCAGATTCCTGATCGTAATGTTGCTGAGACTATGAACGGGGTAACTCTTTGGGTCGAGCAAGACATCTTGCCAGAACCCGCTGAAGACGAATATTACTGGTCGGATTTGGTCAGCCTGCGCGTTGTAAATGAGCAGGATGAGTATCTAGGCGACATTACTGAGATGTTTGAGACTGGCGCTCACGCTATTATGCGGGTTGCGGCAAACTCAGACAGCTTAGATGCCGATGAGCGCCTGATTCCATGGCACAAGCAAACTGTAGTACAGGTCAGTTTGACTGAAAAAACAGTGCTAGTGGCATGGCCGAGTGATTATTGATAATAATTTTAACTTTGCGGTTAAGCTTTATCAGTAATAACACCGATTTATTTAGCCAATATTAGCCACTGCGCAAGTAGATACCTAATGTATTTTGCCGTTATTAGTATTTTCCCTGAGATGTTTGCCACGATTCGTGAGTTTGGAATCACGGGTCGAGCAGTCACTCAGAAACAAGTGACGATTGAATGCATTAATCCACGTGATTTTACCAGTGATAATTATCGCCGTATTGATGAACGTCCGTATGGTGGCGGTCCTGGCATGGTGATGATGGCTGAGCCATTATCCCAAGCGATTGAGGATGCGCGCCTGCGAGCAAGTCAGCACGGCTGCCGTGTCGACAAAGCGCACTGTCCGGTGATTTATATGTCGCCACAAGGACAGACGCTGAGTGAGAGTAGCGTGGTCGATATGACTGAGTATGACGGCATGATTATATTATGTGGTCGTTACGAAGGCATTGATGAGCGCCTACTGTCGCAATATGTCGACATGGAAATATCGCTTGGTGATTACGTACTTACCGGTGGTGAGCTACCAGCAATGGTGCTAATGGATAGTGTGATACGTCGTCTGCCTGATATTATGGGTGATGATAAGTCAGCTGAGCAAGACTCGTTCGTCGATGGCTTGCTTGATTGTCCACATTATACTAAGCCGCATGAGTTTGCGGGTATGGCAGTGCCTGAAGTGTTACTTTCAGGTCACCATGCCAATATCGCGAAGTGGCGCTTTAGTCAGCAAGTCGAACGTACGCAAGCGCGTCGTCCAGACTTATGGCAAGCGTTTACGCCAACGGTAGAGCAAGCAAAGTGGCTAAAAGCATTGGCGAAAGCAGATAAAAAACAGCGTTGATAGCGGCTAAAAAGATAAACAGTTAAGCAACAGAATTTTGAGCAACAACAAAACGAGTCATAGCATAATGGCCGTTTGTCATAACCCACTTACGTTGTGTCTCATTAAAAAGATACGATCCATTATTACAAACAGGTGATATGCGTCAAGCCTCTATTATCTAATGTGAGGAGATAACTCTCATGAGCAACAAGCATCCATTGGTTCAGGTCATCGAAAATGCTCAATTGATTGAGCGCCCAAGCTTTGCACCCGGCGATACCGTTGTGGTTCAAGTAAAAGTACGTGAAGGTGAGCGTGAGCGTTTACAGGCTTTTGAAGGCGTTGTAATTGCTAAACGTAACCGCGGTTTAAACTCAGCGTTTACCGTACGTAAAATCTCAAGCGGTGTTGGCGTTGAGCGTGCATTCCAATTGCATTCACCAATCATCGACAGCATCGAAGTGAAACGCCGTGGTGCTGTTCGCCGTGCGAAACTATACTACTTACGTGAGCGCTCTGGTAAATCAGCACGTATTCGCGAAAAGCTTGCTCCGCGTGCACCTAAAGCTGTTAAGCCAAAAGCTAACGCTTAGATTATATCCAGTATCTGCTTTTAAGCATTGTGCTTAATATCGCTTTATTGCTGAACCGTCTATTATGCGATTCGGCAATAGCGAAAAGCCAGATACAAGCCCTTATTCATAGGTTTATCATATAAATAAGCGGGTAGTACCAAAAAAGACAAAACCCCAATCTGTGCGTATGCCAGATTGGGGTTTTTGTTTCTGTCGTTTTAATTAATGCGCTTTAATTAATATGCTTTAAATCACAAATCTAGAGAAACGTTTTAAAAATTGCCCTTAAAGTTCTAACCATCGAAATTTTCGATACGGCTATTTTGGTCTTTAGATTTGCTGTACTTACGCAAGCGTATATAGAGCGTTTTAGTGACGGTAGCGATAACTTTTTGTTGATCATCGACGATATCTGCTTGGTATTCCCGAAATACCGGCTCGCCTTCTTTTGCTAATTCTTGAATCGTGGTGATTTCATTGCTAGGAATTTTTAGGCGTGCAGTGACTTTGCTATTACCAGGCGCAATAAACTCAATATGTGAGCTTTTGTCCCAGACTACGTAACTGCTGCCCAGTTGGTGCATCAGCATTATCATATAGAATGGATCTACCATCGAATACAGGCTGCCGCCAAACTGAGTGCCTACGATGTTTTTGTTCAGCGTATTTAGCCCCATACTTACCACGCACAAACCTTGATCGAGATTGAGGTGATCGATTCTGATACCAGCGCCTACGTACGGTGCATAAGTGTTGATACGCAGCTTCAGTAGGTGAGGTGTCAATAACGGCATGATACTTTGTTTGGCTCTGCGTTTTAGCGTCTCAAAATTGGTAGGTAGCAAACTCATAAATTCGTCCTATTGCTTCTTTTATATTTTTTAGTGATACCGTTTGAATCAAATTTTTTAGTGTACTTCTATCAAAGAGCAGTCACGAAAGGGCATTTATCATAAGTAAAAAATATCAAAACCGCTAGGCTTAAAGCGTAACTGACATGGATTTTCTATAGTTACTTAAAAGTTATAATAAACTATTTATTATAACTATCTTTAATATTTAGTTATGTGATAACAAATATCTAGATACAGATAATTATTAAGAAAAAGGTCATTTATTCTAATTTAAAGTTTATATTAAGTGTGTTTTTTCCTCATGGTTTTCTATTAAGTTCAATTTTGCATTAAATGGAAACTTTAATTTATATATTATAATAGTGTATGGACTTTTTGAGTGGTTCTAAGTTCGCATTTCGAGTTCTTATGTCATACAATGGCTTGCAATTTTTAATGGACGCTTTAGTCACATTAAATTTCACTATCAAATTATCAGTTAAATAAAGCCTCAGTCGACATAAGGAAATGTGATGAGTAACACTCAGATCCCTTCTTCAGGGTCTAATCAGCAGTCATCAAATCCATCTAATTACGACAGCGAACTATCAGGTAGCTACCTTGATTTACACAAACCAAGCGCAAGCTTTGACAGTCGTGACGCTTATCTAAATCATGAATTACAAATCATGCAGCCAAAACGCTGGCGTCCCAATTTGCCGTTTCGTGATTATCGCTTTGAGTATGAAGATACGATTCCTGCAATGGCGGCGACGATTGGTAAAGTGGTTATGGTGGGTGCTATTGCTGCAACATTTGCAGGTCCACTTGGTTTGGGCGATGCGTTCGTTTTAGAAAACGTTCGTTATGAGCTATTAATCGTTTCATTCTTTATCATCTTGTTTTCAGGATTTCTACTCCCGACAGCCAACCTTGCAGGTACTCACGGCCCCCTTATTCCGCTTATTCCTATTGTAGTAGCCGCTGGTGGTCATCCAATGGCCTTTGGTTTACTTATCGGTGCCTTCGGCTTGCTATTGGCAATCAGTAAAGGGGGGAGTCTGCTGGCAAACTTGACCAGTAAAGGCGTGTGCGGTGGCCTCTTGATTTACTTAGGGTTTATCGGTACCACCTCACAGGTCAAAAACCTCTTCGCTTGGGCAGAAGGTATTGGCATGTCGCATATTGCCTTCTTCATTATTCTGGCAACTATCCTACTATATGCATTACTTGAGCACTGGCAAAAACGCTGGCTTGCGGTTCCGCTAAGCTGTGTATTAGGTGGCGGACTTGCATTTGCATTGGGTGCACCATTTGAGTTCAAAACTGCACCAGGCTTGCCGAATATGAACCCGATGTATTGGTGGGGTGAAAATACCGGTTGGATGCTAGGATTACCGACGGTTGAAAGCTTTATTGTCGTACTGCCGTTTGCTATTTTGGCGGTTGCGATGTGGTCACCAGATTTTTTAGGCCATCAGGTCTTTCAAAAAATCAGCTATCCTAAACGTACTGAAAAGGTACTCATGGATATCGATGATACAATGACCAGCGCATCGTTTCGTCAGGTCGTCGGCTCTGTATTGGGCGGTGCTAACTTTGCGTCATCGTGGGGCACTTATATTGTCCCAGCAGCGATTGCCAAACGTCCGATTCCCGCCGGTGCCTTATTGACAGCATTGTTCTGTATTATCGCAGGGGTTTGGGGCTATCCAATGGATTTGGCTATTTGGCAGCCAGTGATGTGTGTGGCATTGATCGTTGGTGTTTTCATTCCACTGCTTGAAGCTGGCATGGAGATGACTCGCGAAGGAAAAACGACTCAGTCTGCTGCAATCGTAGTGTTTGCTTCAGCGCTTGTAAATCCTGCCTTTGGTTGGTCACTCACGTTGTTGCTTGATAACTTAGGCTTGATTGGCTCGAAAGAACGCAGTGCTAATTTAACTAAAATGAGCCGCTGGATCATACCGGGTATTATGTTTGTGGTGTTGACAGGTGTGATGGCTATTGTTGGTATGCTACCGGGCATCCCAGCTTTAATGGCTAACTTCCGTCATTAGTATGTTGCTGAATAAGCGATAATAGAACAAACTAAGTCAGCGAAAGCTGGCTTTTTTATGGGTGATACTATGATAATAATTGGCTTGTAAAACAATGACTCCCGCCCCATAACTAGCAGTATTATAAGACTTTTAAGAGCAATAAATTCTATGGTCAATGTCTCAGAATCGAGTCCCATCGATGACAAGAAAGCCCGTCTTAAGCATTTAATTCAGCGCCTGCCAAATTTGCCAGGGGTCTATAAAATGCTGGGTAAAAATGGCGATATCTTATATGTCGGTAAAGCCAAGTCACTCAAGAGCCGTGTGAACAGCTACTTTACTAAAACCATTGACCATCCAAAAACACGGGCGCTAGTGGCACGGATACATAATATTGAAACCATTATTACCCGTAGTGAGACCGAAGCGTTATTGCTCGAGCAAAACTTGATTAAAGAATATCGTCCGCCTTATAACGTGCTATTGCGTGATGACAAATCTTATCTTTATGTGTTTATTTCAGCGGATAAGCCTTACCCGCGATTGGCTTATGGTCGCGGTAAAGGCAATCACCAGAAAGGGCGCTTTTTCGGTCCTTTCCCCTCTGCTCATGCCGCCAAAGAGACACTGGTGCTGATGCAGAAAATGTTTCAAATGCGCCAATGTACCAATACTTTTTTTAAGCAACGTAAGCGTCCTTGTCTTGAGTATCAGATTAAGCGCTGCCGTGCGCCTTGCGTGGGCTTGGTATCGCCTGAAGAATATATGGAAGACGTCAATAATACTATTCGTTTCCTAAAAGGCGACTCTAGCGATATTCATAGCGCTTTGATTGAAAAAATGGAAGCTTCTGCTGAAGAATTAGACTTTGAAAAGGCAGTGTTTTATCGCGATCAGCTGTCTATGCTGCGCGAAGTACAAGCCAAGCAAGCTGTTTATACTGTGCAAGGCGAGGCGGATGTGATTGCTATTGCCAGTCAAGCAGGGATGACTTGTGTCAACGTCTTGACCGTACGTGGCGGGCGCGTGCTTGGCGGTAAGAATTACTTCCCTGATGTTGATAGCAGCGAGCCACTTGCTGATAATTTATCGGCATTTATTACTTCATTTTATTTTCAGGTGACGGATGACTTGCCACCCGAAATCATGTTGAGTCATGAATTACTGGATCAGGTGGCGGTCAGTGAAGCGCTAGCGAGCCATTTTGGCAGTAAAGTCGTTATAAAAACTAGTGTCCGTGAGCACCGTGCCGAATGGTTAGATTTAGCCAAACTCAATACCAATAATGCGCTAAAAACCAAGCTGGGCGACTATTTAGAGTTGCATGCGCGCTTTGGTGCCTTAAAAGATGTCTTAGCTGACGTCACTGATAGAACCATTGATCGCATAGAGTGTTTTGATATCTCCCATACGATGGGCGAGGCGACCATTGGTAGCTGCGTAGTCTTTGACCAAGGTGGCTCGCGTCGCCGTGATTATCGCCAATATGCGATTCATGACATTGTCGGTGGTGATGATTATGCGGCGATGAAGCAAGTGCTGACACGGCGTTATAAGAAGCAGCCATTGCCTGATTTGTTGCTGATTGATGGTGGTAAAGGGCAGCTTGGCATCGCTAAAGAAGTGCTGACCGAGTTAGGTATTCTTGGTGACACTTTGCTGATTAGCGTGGCAAAAGGCGAAGGACGTAAGGCTGGACTTGAAGTGCTGCATTTTATCGATCATGAGCCGTTAGATTTACCGATGGATAGCAAGGCGCTGCATTTACTGATGCATATTCGCGATGAGGCACATCGTTTTGCGATCACTGCGCATCGTAAAAAGCGTGATAAGCGCCGTTCATCGTCAGTATTAGAGGTGATTCCGGGGCTGGGTGAAAAGCGCCGCCGTGATTTACTCAATCATTTTGGCGGATTGCAACAATTGCTCGGTGCATCGCAGCAAGAATTGGCAGGCGTGCAAGGTATTGGGCCAGTACTTGCAAAAACGGTTTATAAAGTATTGCACGAGTAGGCGTTTACATTCTACCTACCTATCTATCTGTCTGTCTAAATTTTTAGTAGTAGGGTAAACAGTTTTTAATGTATTACATAGGTAATGGGTACAGTAACTTTTGTTGTAATAACCTCATTATCCTTAGTACCGGCTTTGAATATCATTTTTCTAGCATCACGTAGAGCACTTCGGTCTAATGACACGACGCCTGATGACTCAGTAACAGAAATGGAACTAATTTGACCAGATTTATCAATCAACATGCTCAGGACAACTTCATATTCCTCACCAGCTTTCAAACGTCTAGCTGCTCTGTGTGGAACTGTGAACTGAGGTTGACGCAATATTTCAGCAGGCTTAATAACAGGCTCTCTTATCGCTAGACTCTGACAGCCCGATAGTAATATGCCAGTAAAGATAAAGGGTAGTAGTTTCATAACCAGCTGACCTAGTCTGCTTTTATTTTATAAGTCACAAATTTAAAATCTAGTGCACTTTTTTCATCATGCATTTTCTCAGATTCTTCGGCCACTTCAAACTCATTTGGCAATTCAGGATAAAAAGCGTCGCCATCCGTAATCTCAGTATCGACGTGGGTCAGCTCAATGCGATCGGTATACATCAACGCATCGCTAAAAACGCGCTCGCCACCAATTACCCAAATGGTATCCAGATGCGCACCATGTGCCAGACTTGCCGCTTGCGTTAATGCATCATCTAAATTATGCACCACGTAAGCATTGCTTTTACCGACCAAACCTTTTTGTTCGGCATAATCTAGCTGGCTGCTGATGATGAAGCTCACGCGTTTTGGCAAAGGCTTGCTGCCCATGGATTCAAATGTCTTACGACCCATAATGACGATACCTTGGATCGCACCGTCATTTTGTTTAGTCGTCATGCTTTTAAAATGCTGTAAATCTGCTGAGATATGCCACGGTAGCTCATTATCTTTGCCGATACAGCGGTTGCTACTGATAGCTGCGATTTGGGCAACTTCGGTGTGGGCATAACTCATAACGTATCCTTTTTATTGTCTTTAACATGCTACTTGCATTTGCTGCATTTATTTAAAACTTTCAATCAGACAAAGGCTAGACTGCAACCTTTGCCTTAATCGCAGGATGCGACTCGTAACCATCAACGCTAATGTCTTCATATTTGAAAGCAAAAATATCTTTCACATCAGGATTAAGCGTCAGCGTTGGGAGCTTATAAAGCTCACGCGTCAACTGTAATTCAACTTGCTCGCGGTGGTTTTGATAAATATGACAATCGCCACCTGTCCAAATAAATTCGCCCACTTCTAATCCGCATACTTGCGCGACCATATGGGTCAGCAAGGCATAACTGGCAATATTAAATGGCACACCTAAAAATAAATCTGCTGAACGCTGATAGAGCTGGCATGACAGTTTATTATCCGCCACAAAGAACTGAAATAGCGTATGACAAGGCGGCAGCGCAACTTGATCTGCTTCACCGGGATTCCAACCAGACACAATCAAACGTCTTGAATTGGGATTGGTTTTTATTTGTTCAATGACTTGGGTGATTTGATCGACACCATCGTTATTGTAGCTCCCATCTTCACGCTGGCTTGCGCCATAATTGCGCCACTGATGACCGTAGACAGGGCCTAAATCACCAGCAGGGCGGTTAAAGCGCGCTGTCTGTTCAGCCGTAGACCACTCATTCCAAATACGTACGCCATTGGCTTGTAGATAATCAACATGCGTACTGCCACTTAAAAACCAAAATAGCTCATAGACGATAGATTTAAAGTGGACTTTTTTGGTGGTTAATAATGGAAAACCATCAGCTAAATTAAAACGTAGCTGCGCGCCAAAGTGGCTCAGCGTACCAGTGCCAGTACGATCGCCTTTTTCAGTGCCTTCAGTGAGGACAAGATGCAGCAAATCTAGATAGGCTTGCTCATTTTTACGCTGTTTGTTGTTACTAGTAGTGGAGTTGCTCATGGTCATAAAATTGCTCTTCTACGCTATTAAAACGCATAGTTGTATTGTTTTTTAACAGGTTGCTTGATGTGAATTATTGCTTAATAAGCCGACTGCTTACCCCAGTCATAGATACCACGTTTGTAAGCGTATACCAGCATAATGAAACCAATAATAATCATGGGAGCGCTGAGTATCTGCCCTTTGGTCATCCAACCTAGTAATACAAATCCTTGGTCAGCATCTGGTTGGCGGAAAAACTCAATGATGAAGCGGCTGATGCCATAGCCTAATAAAAATACTGCCGATGCTGCCATACGTGGGCGCGGTTTTGATGAATACCACCATAGGAATAGGAATAATAATAACCCTTCGGCAAGTGCTTCATACAGCTGTGAGGGGTGACGAGGTAGCAAATACTGCCCATTTACTTCAAGCATCAACTCTTGTAGCTCAGGGTTGGTTTGCAATTGCTGCATATCAGTAGCAGCTGCTTGCGGGAAGTAGGTAAGCCAGTTGTAGCCACCGTTAGAGACGCGGCCCCATAGCTCGCCATTGATATAATTGCCAATACGACCAAATAATAAGCCTGTTGGCACGCAAGGAACGATAAAGTCCAGCACCTGAAACGGGGTCTTTTTATACTTACGGGCAAAATATAACATGCCCAGTAAGACACCAATCATGCCGCCATGGAAAGACATACCGCCTTCCCAGACTTTGAAAAGGTAAGCGGGGTTTTGTAAAAATTCACCGAATTGATAAAACAATACATAGCCGACACGACCGCCCAAAATGACGCCAAGGGCGCCAAAAAATACCAAATCGGACACCATGTCAGTGTTCCAATTGTCACGTTTGGTGCTGCGATACCAAGCCAGACCAAAGGCGGCGGCAAATGCCAACAAATACATTAGGCCATACCAGTGCACTTCTACTGGACCCAAAGACAGCGCTACAGGATCGTACTGAGGATGTATCATCATAAGGGCATCATAAATTTGGTAATAGAATGCTGCTCATAATAGCAAAAATAGCCAGTGAGGCATACCAAATTACGGTGAGGCTTATCTCATGGTAACAACTTATCTGCTACGGGTAACATCTGGAAAGAAAGCCAGAAAACCGCTAAGATATAAAAAAGCTGCTGAAGATAAGTGCCATCATAAATATTGCCTCATTATATTTAATGAAGCGTTAGATACTGCGCGCTTGCGCTAATGCACCGTATTAATGGATTAACCGTATTTTTAAGGAATGATTATGCAAGCTAAGTTATCAAAAGTAGCAATACTACCTAATTTTTTACCCTCTAAAAAACAGTTGATGCAACTGGGTTTATTTAGCTTAGCGGCTTTAGCTTTGACTCCTGCTCAGGCAGTGAACAGTAGTATTGAGCAAGTGACCATTTATCAGGGCTTAGCCAGCGTAACTCGCGCGTTACCAATCAATGGTAGCGGTGAGCAGACGCTGGTTTTTTCTTGTCTGTCCCCTTATATCGATAAAGACAGCTTGAGCGTGCAAGCAGCAAATGGCGTCAATGTTGGTGAAGTCAGTATTGAGACTTTAAGCGGTGAGCAAGCAGCGCAGTGTCAGTATCAAGGTGAGGCCAGAGTTCAGACGCAGCAGGATAGTTTAGCCGTTATCAATGCTGAATTAGAAGCGGCACGCTTAGCAAAAGCTTACTTGCAGAATTTAACCAAGGTCACGCAAATCAGTACAGATGGCACGCTTGCCAATAATGCGCGCGATCTGGAAACCCAAGCGGTCAGTATTAATAAACGGATACTAGAAATTCAGCAGCGCCAAGCCCGTGCGCAAGATGCGCTCAACCAACTAATGGCGGGCAGCGCGACTTCCACTCAAAATAGTGTGACTCAAGTGAGTGTACGTACTGCCAGTCGAGTACCAAGCAGTGTAAAACTGCACTATCAAGTACGCGGCGCGGGTTGGGAGCCAACGTATCAGGCAAGGCTGAATACTGAAACCAAGCAATTAAATATCATTGCCTCTGCGGTTATTGCCCAGCAGACAGGAGAAAACTGGCTCAATGTCCCTTTGATGCTAAGCTCTGTCAATCCCAATCAAAACACGACCAGCCAATTGCCACGAGTTGAGCGTTTTTCTTTATATGAAGAAGATAGAGAAAACCGGACTATATCTGTACCACCTATGGCGGAAAACATGCCTGTTGTGGTAACTGCAAGAGACAGCTATGGCGGTGCCTCGACACCTAACATGGCGCCGCTGCCAAGCTTTACCGTTAGCAGTCAGAATAAAAACGGCATTACCGAATACCGCTTGCCGCAGCGTATTAGTATTCCAAGCGATGGCAGGCGCGTACGGACGGTCATTGATGAGCAGTCGGGCAGTAGCAAGCTATGGATTCGTAGTACGCCGAGTGTGGAGGCAGCTGGCTATTGGTACGCATCCGCACCGTTTTTGACACCAGCTTGGGTAGATGGTTCGCTACAGCTATACCGTGATGATAATTATGTCGGGCAGGCGCGTTATAGTTACCAAGCGTTAAAAGAGCAAGGTATCGGTTTTGGTATTGACCCTAATACCATCGTAAAGCAGATAGCTGATGAAGATAAGCAGGGTGATAAAGGCGCTTTCAATCGCACGCAAACCTTGACTAAAACACAAGCGTATCAATTTACCAATCAGCACAACCGACCTATGCATTTACAAGTATTGGGCAGTGAGCCGATTAGCCGTGACGATAGTCTTAAAGTAACCATCACTCATACACCGCCAGTGACTGAGCGTGACTGGAACGACAATAAAGGTATGGTTGCGTGGGAGTTCGATTTACCAAGTAAACAATCGAAAGTCATACAGTCGACCTCTCAGATTAGTTATCCTGCTAGCAAAAACTTATCAGTGAACTAATTTGTCAGTGAACTAAGTTCACACTTAAATCAAGCTTGGCTGTTTGCTAAGCATATTTTTAGTAAAATTAGGAGTCTTATGTGTATTGTCGCCATTGCTTGGCAACTGTTTGATGAGCTGCCTTTGGTGTTATTGTCCAATCGCGATGAGTTTTTGCAGCGTCCGACAGAGCCGCTACATCAATGGGAAGATAAGCCTGTTTTTGCAGGCCGCGATGTACAAAGTGGCGGTACTTGGCTGGGTATTCATCAACAGCCCCATCAAGCCAATCATCAGGACGGTCATCAAGCGCCTCAAGAATATTATCAACAAAACGGACGTTGGGCTGCGGTATTGAATTTTCGCGATGGCGTGCAGGCAAGCTCTGATGAGTGCTCACGCGGGGCGCTAGTCACGGATTTCTTAACCAGTGATATAAGCCCGATGGAGTTTGCACGGCAGATTAGTTTGCAAAACTATGCTGGGTTCAATCTCATTATTGGTGATATGACACAAGCCGTTATTGTCAATAATCGTGGTCATGCTCCTATGCCACTATATGCAGGACTGCATGTCATCTCCAATGGTCAGCCTGAGGACAGCTGGTTTAAAACTGAAAAGCTGCGAGGCAGGCTGCGCCAAGAAGTATTGCCACTAATCGCTGAGAATAGCGAACCTGAGTACTGGCAAGAAGCTGCCTTTGCGGTATTGTCTGATAATACGCAAGGGCCAGTGGATAAGCTGCCGGAGACTGGAGTGGCTGTTGAGATTGAGCAGATTCTGTCTTCTATTTATATAGAGCCTGTTGCTTTTAATCATACGCAAAATAATTTGCCAACTTATGCGACACGTACCCAAAGCATTTTAACCCTGAAATGTCATTCTCGGTTGGCAGATTTATCAGTGGATGATATTGCTAGATTAGTAAGCCGAGAGTGTCAGCATGATAGTCATAAGTAGCCTATAGGCTTTTCATCTATTAGCTTTTTTATCTACTCTTAATAAGGCTCACGTACAATTTTCATGAGAAGTTTGATACTACAGTTTTAATATCGAACAAGAGAAAATCACCAATCCCTTTATTAAAGAATGGATTTCACTTTAAATTACTATTTATATGGCGTAAGATAAATATAGATGTCACTAAAGTTCATACCAGCTGAGTAAATGATTATAAAACAAGGAGTGTGAAATGAGCATGATGAAGTCACTGATATTTATTGAACCAGGTAAAATTGAAATTGTAGATAAAAAAATTCCTGATGTAGGCCCTAATGATGCCTTGATAAAAATTACGACTACGACCATTTGCGGTACTGACATCCATATCTTTAAGGGTGAGTATGCCGTTGCAAAAGGCTTGACCATTGGTCACGAGCCAGTAGGTATCATTGAAAAGCTTGGTAGCGCAGTCATGGGCTATGAAGAAGGGCAGCGAGTCATTGCTGGCGCCATTTGCCCAACGTTTACTTCCTATGCCAGTCAAGATGGTTTCCCTTCACAAGACGGTGGTTATCTTGATGCAGATGGTAGATGTTCTTGTCACGGTTATAAAGCCACAGGCGGCTGGCGTTTTGGTAATCACATTGATGGCACGCAAGCAGAGTATGTGCTAGTGCCAGATGCGCAGGCCAATCTATGTCCAGTGCCAGATGGACTGACGGATGAGCAAGTGCTGATGTGCCCTGACATTATGTCAACAGGCTTCAAAGGCGCAGAAAACGCCAATATTCAGATTGGTGATGTGGTTGCTATATTTGCACAAGGACCGATTGGCTTGTGCGCGACAGCTGGGGCAAGGATTAAAGGCGCGTCACTGATTATCGCTGTCGATGGCAATAATGAACGTTTGGCCATGGCAAAGAAACTGGGAGCAGATATTACTCTAAACTTCACAGAAGTTGACGTGGTGGATGAGATCATGAAAATCACTGGTGGTCGTGGGGTGGATAGCAGTATCGAGGCGTTAGGTTTACAGTCTACGTTTGAGCAATGTCTCAAAATATTAAAACCAGGCGGTACACTCTCAAGTTTGGGTGTGTATTCTGAAGATTTAGTCATTCCAATGGCTCATTTCGCCTCTGGTCTTGGCGATCATACGATAAGAACGGCTCTCTGCCCAGGAGGTAAAGAGCGTATGCGCCGATTGATGAATGTCATCGAGTCGGGTCGAGTAGATTTATCAGAGATGGTGACGCATACCTACGCCTTGGATGATATTGTAGAGGCCTATGACTTGTTCATGCATCAGCGTGACGGCGTACTAAAAATTGCTATCAAGCCATAATTATTCCGAAAGATATAATCGCTATATAATAGAAGAGCCTGCATCTAAAGGATACAGGCTCTTCTATTACGTGTTACTTTTAATCAAAATGTCAGTTCATCCTATCAACAAGTGATTGTCTTGTTCAGGAATAATCAGCTCTTGTCTTAGAGGTAGCTCAGGCACTAGCTCTTGCAAGGCACGGCGATAAACGCCTCGTTTAAAATGAATCACTTGTCCAAGTGGATACCAGTAACTGACCCATTGCCAATGATCAAATTCTGGTTTGCCCTCATCAAAGCGGATATGTTGAGTGTTCGTCTCATCTAAGCGTAGCAAAAACCATTTCTGTTTTTGCCCAATACATAAAGGGTGCTGTCCATGCCGCACATAGCGTTTTGGCAGACGATAACGCAACCAATCTTGCGTCACTGCCAATAAGTCTACATGACGCGGATGCAGGCCGACCTCTTCCCAGAGCTCGCGATACATCGCATCCATCGGCGTCTCCCCACGGTCGATACCGCCTTGTGGGAACTGCCAAGCGTTGTGACCAATACGTTTTGCCCACAGAACCTGCCCTTGTGTATTTGCCAAGATGATGCCGACATTGGCGCGAAAGCCGTCTGCATCTATCATGATTAAACCTTTTTAATTTATTTAAAATAGCTTATTTTGAGCTAGAACCGTGACAGCAATCATAATTATTATAAGGTGATGGTTGTCGATATTAGGTCAAAATAAGATTCATTACCGTTATTAAACCAAGAAACAAGCAAAATGTGTAACAGTATTTTGCTATAAAATGTTTCACGAGCTTAACTGTTTAAAATCAACCAGTTATAATTAAACTTTTGTAATGTTTTTTGGGGAATCTTACTGCAAAGAGAGGTTCGAACTATAAGAGGATAAGTTTGAATAATAAACAGTAGGCGGTGTATGAATGTTAATTCACTGCTAAGAAAATTTTAGTAAAAAGGTTTAATTAAAAATAAGGCTGCAAAAGACAAATAGGTGAGCTATTTATAATAATAATGATTTTGGATGATAAGGGCTCGATAAAATGTGCCATTGGCTTATGCTACACTAGCCAAGTAAAACATATTGTCAGAAAATAAAAATCGGGCAACGAGCTAATTAAAATAAGGAATGGTCGAAATGTCAGAGTCAAAAGCAAGTGTAACGTGGCAAGAAAACAAAGCATTTATGGGCGTGTCACCATCAGGGCATAATGTACAGATCGATGCCGATAAAGAAAAAGGCGCAAGTCCGATGGAGCTGATTCTATTGGGGCTTGGTGGGTGTGCTAGCTACGATGTGGTAGCGATTTTACAAAAATCGCGCCAAGAGGTGACAGACGTACGTTGTGAGCTGACCGCTCAGCGTGCTGAAACTGTACCAGCTGTCTATACTGACATTCATATGCATTTTGTGGTGACAGGTCAAGATGTCAAAGAAAGCCAAGTAGAGAAGGCCATAAAACTGTCTGCAGAAAAATATTGCTCAGCCAGTAGAATGTTGGTACAAGGTGGGGTGAACGTCACCCATGATTTCGAAGTGATTGCAGGGTAGGGGCAAGTATACTAATGAATGCACTTCTAGAATTAGTCTCTGATACCGCAGCGTCTGCAATTTGGGCGATGGTCGTAGCAAGTTTACTACCGCTTGCCATGGCATTGACAGCGAAAGCTATTGGCGGCTTTAATTTGGCTGACAATGCCCATCCACGTGATTTTTTACAAGGTACGACGGGCGCGGCCGCACGTGCTAACGCTGCCCAGCAAAACAGTTATGAGACCTTACCGATATTTTTGGCAGCTGTCTTAACGGCGATGCTGTTCTTTGTTCCACAGGCGATTATCAATATATTGGCATGGTTATATGTGCTGATTCGTATTGGTTTTTGCGTGGCTTACATTACTAATTTGGCAACGTTTCGTTCGATACTTTGGGCGTTATCGATGGCTTGCTGTTTAATGCTGTTTTATTTAGCGATTCGAGTGAGTGTATAACGCTTGAGAGTTAAATTCTATCGTGCCTAGATCAACCAAATATCAGTAGGTGATTATTGTTGTATGCTAGATTGTAGCGCACTGATAATCACCGCTTTATTTTTCTCTCGTTTTATACTGTCCCATAAAACTTTTGCTTCGCTATAGCCTTTGATGAGCATCGCAAGCCATTGCTTATAACGACCGACCAATATCACCTCAGTTTTAGCACGACCTTCCAAAAATCTTATCTGATGGGAGACCATTGCCTCCCACGACAACGTTGCTGCATTTAGCATGGCATCATCTGAACCGCAATCCACGCGAGCAACCAAATCTGGACGGGTAACCGCGCCGCGACCTAACATCAGATGTGCTGTACCAGCTTGAGTCATACAGTTTTGCGCGTGCTCTGTATTCCATATTTCACCGTTGGCAATGACTGGAATATCTAGCGTGTTAAAGCTCTGGATTTTGTCCCAATAGGCTGGTGGTTTATAGCCTTGGGTTTTGGTTCGTGCGTGAATGGTTAGCCAATCAGCACCACTGTCTTCAATCGCAGCTTTAATATCATCCATACGACTGGTATCGGTGTAACCTAAACGAATTTTAGCTGAGACTGGAATATGAACGGGAACAGCTTGCCGCACGGCACTGATAATCTGATACATGGTTTCGGGTTCATCCAATAATACCGAACCACCGCGGTGGCTATTGACCGTCTTGGCAGGGCAACCAAAGTTGATGTCAATCGCCGGCGCACCAAGCTCGGCAGCATAAGCAGCATTTTCTGCCATGAGTTGCGCTTCACTACCGAGCAACTGGATATGAATAGGCGTGCCAGAGGCAGTTTTAGCATCATGATGCAGTTCTGGAGCGTATTTATAAAATACATGCGCAGGCAATACGTGCTGAGTCACACGGATAAATTCGCTAACCGACCAATCATAAGGGCGACCCAAGTCTGATGCAATTTGCGTGAGAATTTGACGCATTAATGGGTCGGTCAAGCCTTCCATTGGTGCAAGGAGGCGGACGGGATTGGCGAATAACTGACGGATGGTATTTTGACGTATTTGAAGTTGCTGATTAGTATTCATGCTTGTTGTTCACTGCTAAAAGGGTGCTATTAAAAGGTTGCCATAGAGACAGGTAGGCTAGAGATTTAGAGTGGCAAATACAGAGAGTGACTAACTGAGAAAAATTAAGTATTACCAAAAATCACTTTTTTGCCTGTCTGTAATCCCGATATCAAGTCTTTAATATTATGGATGTCCAAATTGCTCTGGGCACGTGTGCAAGCGACGTAGAGCAAACGCAACTCTTCAGGGCTTATCTTTACCGCATTGGTCGTCACATCATAATAGAAATCATCGTCCAGCTGTACCTTTCCCCATTCGAGCCCTTTCGCCTTATGGGCAGTGGAGATAACATAGTCAGCATTTTCGATACTGGTGAGACTATTGACCGCTTGGCTCAGGACATTGGTGCCATGATCATCGACCAATTTCACCAGTGTTTTTAGATCACTGCCTTCATTGGTTTCAGAATACTCTTGTACATCGCCCCAATTATAAAAATATGCCAGTTCAGGTACACCGTACGCCGATTTACCATTCTTTAAATTTTCGGCTGCCTGACAAAATTTAAGCATACGATCGGTATCGGCTTGTAGCGCCACGCGGTGTCCCAATTTTAATCCAGTTAATAATTGCGACATTGCGGCGGCATTAGTGCGGCAAAGGATGGCATCTTTTTTACTATGTACCATACCCTTATCAGTAGAAGATTGCTTATTAGGATTGCCTTTTAATGGGACGTCTTCTTGCAATGCTTTGAGCAAAGTATTGGCAATCTCAGCAATTGGTTCGCCAAAACGAAATGACTGGGTCAATAAGGTTTGTGGTAAGGGTAGTTTTTTCATCGCATTGACTGCGCCGCGCCATTCATAAATCTGCTGATGAGCGTCACCCACATAAATCACTTGCCGTGGCTGCTGGGTCAAAATTCCCATCATCAAGGGATCGGCATCTTGGGCTTCATCAAACAAAATAAAATCAGCGGGAATGCTTGGTTTTGATAATGCCCAAAGTTTCAGATAAATATCATGCCCGATACCAGCAGGATGGCGTGCATCAATTGACTGTAACCAGCGCTGCTCAACAGCAGGGTAGAGCATTTCACGCAGCTGCTCGGCATCAGAATCATCGAGCCAGCTGGGAAATAATATATGTCTAGGTGCAGGATAACTGGCATGGGTACTACAAAAATTGCTGACAGCATCACTGACGAATCGCGACAGTCGGGCTGGGGTGAGAGTAATATATTTGTTTATACCATCCATTTGCCGACGTACTTGGACGGGCTGCAAACCCAAATCATCACCCAGACGTTTGGGTGAAAAACGCGGCAACGACAGCTTAGCAGTGATATCACGGGCGACATGCCGATAAGCAAGTGAGTGAAAAGTGCGACATTCCACATGCGGTGGAAACTTTGAGCGTGCATCATTGGCAATCGTCTTGTTAAAAGCTAAATATAAGCCACGTCCACGCAAACGCTCACCGATCAGTTTTAAGGTCGTCGTCTTACCAGCACCCGCATAAGCCACCACTTTAAATGACTTGTGATCCATCGCCATGTTAAGTGCGCTCAGCTGCTCATCAGTGGGATCGCTCATATAAGCTGGCATAGATGCGGACATAAAAAATTACCTAAAAGAGTAAAACGGATCAAAAATGACGGGGGTAAAAAAAGCCACTGCATAGACAATGGCTGACTCATCATGTGCACTTGCAAAATGCTTGCAAGCGCACATGACAATAATACAAAAACTCATAGAAAATAAAGGTGGAAATAAGCAGGTTATAGTAACAGATTAGCGCGTTGGCTGTTTTTGGAATAAGTACCTGACAAGTGATGTTATTCTTTACTTAACCCTGTATCGCTTGCTAAGGCAGGACTGTATTCTTCTTTAATTAATACTTTTGCTAAAAATAATCCTAGCTCAAACAACAACCACATCGGAATGGCGAGCATCAACATCGACACCCCATCAGGCGGTGTAACAACCGCAGCAACGGCGAAACAGCCGACAATAATATAACGGCGTTTATCTTCTAGGCTCTGAATGGAGACGACGCCCGTCAATATCAATAGCAAGGTGACGACTGGAATCTCAAAGGTTAAACCAAAGACCATAAAGAGTTTAAGTGCAAAACTTAAATAACTGTCGATATCGGTCATTGGCAAGACGTTCTGCGGCGCGAACATAATAAAGAATTTGAGAACGCCTTTAAGGACAATAAAATAAGAGAAAGCCACACCCGCATAAAATAAAAATATAGAGGACATTAAAACGGGAATAGCGATTTTTTTCTCTTTTTTATAGAGACCAGGAGCGACAAACGACCAGATTTGATACAAGATGTAGGGCATTGCAAAGAATGCAGCGACAAAAACAGTCAGGCGTATCGGTGCCATAAAGTTAGAGGTGATATCCGTCGCGATCATCGTTGCGTTGGCAGGCAACTGGGCAACCAATGGGTTGGACAAAAAATCATAGAGCTCGCGTGAAAATCCGACCAAAGCCAAGAATATGACCAGTACGGCAACACATATCTTAATCAAATGATGACGCAGTTCAATCAAATGCTCGGTAATCGGCATATCGCCAAGTGAGCTTAGGATATCGCCAGAGTCCTCAGTATTGCTGTCGACATTACCATCAAGGGTAGCTGTTGAGGTCTCGATATCTGAATCCGCGACTTTTTCTTGACGGCTTTTTTTACGTTTAAATAAGCCCACTAATGACTCTCCTGCTCATGAACAGAAGCCTGTTTAGGTAAAGGACTGTCTATATGGCTGTTTAGTAAGATATCGGCTTTATAATTTGGTAAGTAGGGCGGTTGCGGCAAACGACGCGCTTTATCATAAGCTCCAAGACGAAACCACATATTTTCCCACGGTCTAGTTGTGATGGTTTGAGACACTGGATTGGCGTTATCACTACAGTCAGTTTTTAGACTATCATTATCGCCTTGTGCCGATGACTGCTCAGGGCTTTCTGGTTTCTCAGCCTGTCTATTACTGTCATAGGCGTAGTCAAACGCTTTTGGCTGCACTGGTCGATTATCATCATTCTCACTACTGGCTTGACTATTTTGTCTAGGCGTACTGTCATCGCCTGGATCACGCGATGCTTTTAAATGCTGGTTTTGCGAGGATTCAAACTCTTGCATACTGCCGCGCATCTCCGCCATCTCACGCCTCATATCTGCTTCAGTCTGGCGAATTTTGGCCAACTCTTTTTGCATAAGCTGGCGGGTCTCTGCCAAATCAAGCTCAGCTTCGATTTCAGATTGCAGGGTGGATACCGTGCGGCGAATTTTGGCATACCACTGCCCAGCGGTACGCGCTGCCTGTGGCAGTTTTTCTGGGCCCAAAACGATTAGGGCGATAACACCAAAAAGGAGTAGTTCAGAAAAGCCGATATCAAACATAATGTTCCGATGTCATTGTCTAAAAGGTCACTGTCTAGAGGCTATACATTATGCGTGTCATCAACCTTGGTGGTTGTTGGGCGCTCTTCAGTGTGTGCATTGCCATCATGATCGAGCACCACATGCTTTTTAGCATGCTCAGTATTTTCGTCTTTGACCGCTTCTTTGAAGCCTTTGACTGCGCCGCCCAAATCTTTGCCAGCATTTCTAAGCTTTGAGGTGCCAAATACGACCACCACTACCACCAATAAAATCAGCCAATGCGTAATAGAAAAACTACCCATAAAGGTATCCTTGTGTCTTGGTTTTCAGTCTTTGTATGCCTACTTTGGGTGTATCGAATATCGTTATACTCAATAAACAGCCTTGGCATACAATGCGAAGTAAAACAGAGCTATATTATAACCTGCACTTGTGACAAAAAGGTGAAATCAACAATAATCAAACAGGGCAATGGTAAAGCTTATAGAAACTATCGAGCCGCCTTTTCATCGATACCTGATAGACCAAAACGTCGACCTAGCTCATTTAATACCGCATCCGACTCAATATCGAACCACGCCAGTCCTACTAATGTATGAAACCAGACATCGGCCACTTCATAGATGAGCTCATGACGAGCGTCATCGTATTGCGCTTTATTGCTATTTTCGTCGCAATTGGCAAAATCTTTGGCGGCAATGATACTTTCAGTACTCTCTTCGCCAACTTTCTCTAGGATTTTATTTAAACCCTTTGCGTATAAGCTTGCTACGTACGAGCTATCAGCATCCGCTTGTTTACGCTCTGCCAATACACCGTCAAGCTGCTGCAAAATAGAGCGATTGGTAGTGTCGTTGTCATGGTGACTGTGACTGTGGTTGGCATCTGAAGGGATTACATCGTGAGCCTGCGTCTCGTTACTTTTAGGAATGGATTTTGCTGCATCGCTTGAATGATAAATATCAGCAGGGTCTTTTAATACCTTATCGACGGTTTGCCATTCCGGCGTTTGGCCCGACAAATCTAAACGCTGATAGAAGCAAGACTCGCGACCAGTATGGCAAGCGATACCGCCAGCCTGAGTGACACTAAGGACAATCACGTCTGCATCACAGTCCAAGCGAATATCATGTACGGTCTGAGTATGACCCGATGACTCGCCCTTATGCCACAATTTGGCACGTGAGCGCGAAAAATAAACCGCTGTCTGCGTTTGCGCGGTTAACTGTAGTGCTTCGGCATTCATCCAAGCCATCATCAAAATACGCCCAGACTTATGATCTTGAGCAATTGCAGGAATCAAACCATCATCATTAAATTTTATGGCAGCCAGCCAAGCAGGTAAAGTCATAATATATCTGTCTTCTTATTTATATAGAAATGAAAGAGGAATAAGTGAATCGTAACGGATTGTATTTATGGTCTGAATAAAAAAGCGGTTGGTGTTAGGGTATGTCCTCAATATCAAATCCTGTAGAGATGTGGGTACAGCGCTTCTTTCATAATTTTATCAAGCGCAATCGACTTATTGAGGCGAAAGTCATAATTGACAAAATGCTGCCGCGCCTTGGCTACTGTTTCTCCATTATGCATACGGGTAATTTTTATCACTATAGTGCCACCATTATCGTATAACGGCTCAACGCCTACTTCAAATAATAGCTCTTCACGCGCCCGTATGCGGCTAACAATACTTAGCTGTAACTCATCGATAATTAAACCGTGATAATCTGCATCGATCTCTTTAATACCTTTAGAGTAAAAAAATCTTTGCCGCGCCTCACATAGCAATGCCGTCAATGATTCGAGCGTCAGGTACTGAGCCATATCAAGCTCAATATGACGCACACGCATCACTGTTTCAAAGACAAATATGTCGTTATCAAAGTCTAATTCTTGTTTTGACACGTTATCTCCTAGATTGATTGCAGGCTATGAGTGCTGCTAATCATGGTGTAGGTTGGTAGCGTCATCATCGTACGATAGGCGCTCGATAAGTGTTATAAATAACTTTGTATTATTAGCGCTCAGCTTATACTAAGGTTCAGTCTCTACTTAAGCACAGCTTAAGCTGACATTCAATCTATTTGGCGGTAAATCCGCAGTTTTATGAGTGTTTTGACTAAAATCTTTATAAATGGGCTCATACCCATTATCCACTGTCATGCCTACTAAGGCGTGTCCTCATTTTAAAAATGATGATAAGAATGAGATAGATTGCCGTCAAACAAGGAAAGTAGAGCAAATAATATCGAGATATGAATCAGCTATTTGACTTAGCTTGGCAAAATCTAACCGTTTTTAGTCCATTTGGTTGCTTTCGTTCAGATTGAGGACACGCCCTAGGCGAGGCGTAAAAGTTTCCTTGGCAAAACAGTGCATTATCTGCTAAAATACCGCCTCCCACCTCGAGGCAAATAGAGGTTTAGTGGGTGTTTTTACAGCCACTATTCGTTATGTACTATTTGACGACCAGGTTCTATCAAAGACAAAGAGGCAAATCATCATGAAAGTTAAGATGAAAACCAGAAGCGGTGCAGCTAAACGCTTCAAAAAAACAGCGAACGGCTTCAAGCGTAAGCAAGCAAACAAAAGCCATATCTTGACCAAGAAATCAGCTAAGCGTATTCGCCAGTTGCGCGGTCTAAAGATGGTGGACAAGTCTGACGAAGCAGCAGTTCGTCGCATGTGCCCATACATCTAGTAGGCTATCGTCATTTAGCTTTAATTAAGCGCTTTTTAATTTATAGCGACTGGATTAAAAATATCTGACTTTGCAATCTGATAGCGATGTCTACTATTCGATGGCATCGTGATTCGTTTAATAATGATTAAAGAAATCTTGGAGTAATTTATGGCCCGTGTAAAACGTGGTGTACAGGCGAATCGTCGTCACAAAAAAATCCTAAAACGCGCAAAAGGCTACTACGGTGCCCGTTCACGTGTTTACCGCGTAGCGGTACAAGCAGTGACCAAAGCTGGTCAATATGCTTATCGTGACCGTCGCAACAAAAAACGTACTTTCCGTCGTCTTTGGATTGCACGTATCAATGCTGGTGCACGCTTAAACGGCTTAAGCTACAGCCGCTTTATCAATGGCATGAAATTGGCTAACATCACTGTCGATCGTCGCGTACTTGCTGACATCGCTATGCATGATGCAGCGACTTTCACAGCGTTGGTCGAAAAAGCAAAAGCGGCATTAGCATAAATATTAACCTTCCTTTAGGGTTGCTGCTTGTTTAGTCAGAATTTACAAGTAGTTATCTATATGGACAGGGATAATATTGATTAATAGTATGATATTAATAAAAGCTACCGCTGGTCGGTGGCTTTTTTTATATCACATTATCTTAATACTTCATGTCACAGCCTTGTTTTAGCACCAACGCTAAATATGCTTTGTTGAGATAGCTTTTATTATCGTCTAAATATTCAAGCCATTCATATCACTGGTATTATTTTTGAATGACTGGGTAAATGGTTTGCAATATTTGGTCAAATCCCTACAATTACCAATCACTATTATTAATAGTCCGTTTAAATCAGGAAGAATGCATCTTATGACTACCCCTGCTGCTACCACCGATTTGTCGGCGCTACCGACCTTGTCCACAGAGCTAAGCGAGCTTAATGAAGCTCAGCTAAATGAGTTGGCCAGTGCCGCTGAAGCCTTGGTTCTACAAGTAACCGATGTGCGTGCGTTGCAAGATTTGCGTGTGCAATTGACCGGTAAAAAGAGCCCATTAACTGGCTGGTCAAAGCAGATGGGTAAACTCAGCAGCGACGATAAAAAAACCTACGGCGGCTGGTTACATCAAATCCGTAGCCGTATTCAAGATGCGTTAACAGCGCAGCAGCAGCAGCTAGAAGTCGCGGCATTAAACGCCAAGCTTGCAAGCGAAAGTATTGATATTACCTTGCCTGCTCGCGGTGGTCAAAAAGGTCATTTGCATCCCGTGACCATGATTACCCAGCGTATGCAGCAGTATTTTATACAAGCAGGTTTCAACGTTGCTACTGGTCCTGAAGTCGAAAGCGACTATTATAACTTTGAGGCGCTTAATATTCCGTCGCATCATCCAGCACGCGCGATGCACGATACCTTCTATTTTGATGCGCATTATCTACTGCGTACGCATACCAGTCCTGTGCAGATTCGCACGATGGAAAAAAACGAACCGCCTATTCGCATTATTTGCCCAGGTCGCGTTTATCGCAATGACTCGGATCAAACGCATTCGCCGATGTTCCATCAGCTAGAAGGTTTAATGGTCACTGAGTCGAGCACTTTTGCCGAGCTAAAAGGCTTGATTAGTGAGTTCTTGGAAGCATTTTTTGCCAAAGAGCTGACTGTACGTTTCCGCCCGTCATTTTTCCCCTTTACCGAGCCGTCAGCTGAAGTGGATATCCTCGATGACAATGGTAAATGGCTTGAGGTTATGGGCTGCGGTATGGTACACCCACAGGTGCTGACCAACTGCGGTATTGATGCCGAAAAATATACTGGCTTTGCTTTTGGAATGGGGATTGAGCGCTTCGCGATGTTATATTACGGCATCGATGATTTGCGTTTATTTTTCCAAAATGACGTACGCTTTTTAAAGCAGTTTGGCTAGATTTTATTATTTAATAATACCTCTACCTTTACTCCAAAACCTTTATTATAAAATTCTGATCTGAGATATTTATGAAAATTAGCGAACAGTGGCTACGTCAATGGGTAAACCCCAACAATACTAGTGAGCAATTGGCCGAACAACTCACGATGGCAGGACTTGAGATTGATGATCGCTATGCGGTTGCCCGTGCCTTCAGTGGTGTGGTCGTCGGTGAAGTCATCAGCGTTGAGCAACATCCAGATGCCGATAAACTGCGCGTTACGCAGGTGAATATTGGTGCAGCTGAACCGTTACAAATCGTCTGCGGCGCACCCAATGTCACCGTTGGTATGAAAGCACCCGTTGCGACCGTTGGTGCCATTTTGCCTTCTGATAATGGTGCAGGTTTTGAAATTAAAAACGGTAACCTACGCGGTGTCGACTCTAACGGTATGCTTTGCGGCGCTTCTGAAATTGATTTAGTCGATGACATCGATGGTCTGCTTGAATTGCCAGCTGATGCACCGATTGGTATGGATATTCGTGAGTATTTAGGTTTAGACAATCAGATATTAGATATCTCTATCACGCCAAATCGCGGTGACTGTTTTAGTGTACGCGGTATTGCACGCGAAATATCAGTTATCAATGATTTGCCAATGCAGCTGCCTGATATTCCTGCCAACGTAGCAGCTAATGAAAACGCTGCTGGTACTGCTACGCCAGCGGTAACGGTTAGTGCAATTGAAGCGTGCCCACGCTATTTACTACAATCAATCAGCAATATTGATCGTAGTATCGATACGCCAAAGTGGATGCAAGATGCGCTGGTTCAATCAGGACTACGCTCGCACAACTTTTTGGTTGATGTGACCAACTATGTGTTGATGGAATTGGGTCAGCCGCTACATGCGTTTGATGCTGATACCATCGTTGGTGATATCGTGGTGCGTTTGGCACAGCCTGAAGAAACGATTGTCTTATTGAACGAGCAAACCATTACCTTAACCGGTGATGAATTGCTCATTGCTGATGATAAAGGCGCACTTGCACTTGCCGGAATCATGGGTGGTCAGCGTAGTAGTGTGACTGATAGCACAACCAATATTGTTGTAGAAAGCGCTTTCTTTGGTCAGTTAGCTATTGCCGCGCGCGCACGCCGTTTTGGGTTACATACCGATGCCTCACAACGTTTTGAGCGTGGGGTAGACTTTGCGTTACCAGAGCTAGCACTGGCACGCGCTGTTGATTTGATTACTAGCGTTACTGGTGGGGAAGCCGGACAAATAGTAAAAGCAGAAAGCAGTGAGCATTTACCAGCTCGCGCACCGATCACTTTACCAATTGCTAAAGTTCGTGATGTCATCGGTATTGAGATTGAGCCAGCAGTGATGGTTCGTATCTTAACCCAATTGGGCTTTGAGATAGTGCAGCAAGCCGATAGCCTGATTTGCACGCCGCCATCGTATCGCTTTGACATGAGTATTAAAGAAGACCTCATCGAAGAAATTGCGCGTATCTATGGCTATGACAATATTCCAAGCGTGTTGCCACATTTGCAAGTCAGTATGGATTATGACGATACCGCAGACTTGACTCACGAGATGAAGCTGGCGCTAATCGATAATGGCTATATGGAAGCCATTAGCTTTAGCTTTAGTGACGCAAAAATAGAAGCCTTGCTCGATGATAAAGCCCTAGGAGAAGTGTTGGCACTGGCCAATCCCATCTCTAGTGACTTAGCCGTGATGCGCCGTACTTTGCTATCAAGCTTATTACCTTGCGTGCAGTACAATCTCAATCGTCAGCAGCCACGCGTTCGTTTCTTTGAAACAGGGCTTAGCTTTGTTGGTCAAAGTATTAGTGAGTTGGTGCAGACACCAAGTATTGCGTTAGTAGCAGTTGGCGATGTCTGGGACGAGCAGGCGTATCAAAACCGTGCGTTAGATTTTTATGATCTTAAGCATGATATTGAGCAGTTATTACCTGCACAAATGGATAGCGCCCGTATTCGCTATGAGCGCAGTGAGCTTGCTTTCTTGCATCCGGGTCAAAGCGCTAAGCTCTATATTGATGATGAATATGTCGGTTGGCTTGGTCAGTTGCATCCTAACACGGCTAAGCAGTTAGATTTGCCGGCTACGTGGGTTGCTCAATTATCACTTGCGCCATTACTGACCCTTGCCCGTGAGCAGCATACCATCACCACCCCAAGCAAATTTCCACAAGTACGCCGTGATATTGCCATTTTAGTAGACAGTGAGATCAGCTTACAGACATTAGAGTCGACGATACGCGCGGCAGCTGGTGAGCTATTGGCTGATCTGTGGCTGTTTGATGTGTATCAAGGCGACAAAGTGCCAGCTGGTCAGCGCTCATTAGCTTTTGCGCTAATATGGCAAGACAATGCACAAACGCTATCTGATGACGCCATCAAAACCGCGACTGACAAAGTGGTACAAGCACTAACTGAGCAACATGCTGCAAAGTTGCGTGACAGCTAACACATAACTCTTATCATAGACATGCTCTGTAGCCTCACTCTTCAAGAGGCTATAGGGCATTGCTATTTATAAGAATTATAATTTTATAAATTTTTTTCATAAAAATAGTTAAGTGGTTATTAATAAAGGATTTTAAAGCAGTCTTTGTTAAAAAGAGGTTAGAAAACCTTTATAATAGCTAGCATTAACCCTCATACCGCTAAACCATGATATTCGACATCACGACATAGCATAGGAGTCGTACTGTGAGCACCTTAACCAAATCTGACATGATTGAGCATTTGATGAGTCATCTTGACCTAACACGCCAAGAAGGCCGCTGTTTGGTAGAGAATTTCTTTGATGAATTGTCAGAGAGTTTAATTGATGGCAAAGAGGTCAAGCTTTCAGGCTTTGGCAACTTCGAGCTTAAAGATAAAAATAGCCGTCCAGGTCGCAACCCTAAGACAGGGGAGCCAGTCGCCGTATCAGCACGCCGTGTGGTGACTTTCAAAACAGGGCAAAAATTCCGTCAACAAGTTGATGAGCGTCTATTTGACGAGTAGCAGTAACTATCAATGATATGAAACTGAACATATAAATATATCATGACTTCATGATGGTTGTTAAAGTTACGCTTTATTATTAATGTGAGATGGTTGATCTACATTTGAAAGCGCCATTAAATATCATATTTAGCTATGAATAACCATGAACGATTGCAAATGACACGCACAAAAAAAGAGAGCTTAGGCTCTCTTTTTTTTACTACAGTATTTCTATCATATAAACGATAAAATTACTGAGCTGGTTCTTCAATAACTACAACTTCGTCAGCTGCGTCTACAGCTGGAGTTTCGCTAGCTACGTCAACGCTAGTAGTAGTACCGTCTACAGGTACTTCAGCATCGATTTCGTCAGTAGCAGTAGCAACTTGAGCATCAGCGATGTCAGCTTCAGCTTCAGCAACAGCAGCGTCAGCATCAGCAGTTACTTCGCCTTCAGCAGCAGCTTCGTTTAGCTCTTCTGATGCATCTTGCACTTCTTCTTGTGCGTCAGATAAATCTTCAGCAGCGTTTTCTTTGTTGCTGTCACAGGCAGTAAGGCCCATAGTTGCAGTCATGATACCAGCTAGAGCAAGTAATTTTAAGTTCATAAGGTTTTCTCCGGGAAAATGAAATGATCAGTAGCAGCAAAAAAGGTTGAAAGCTGAGATTTCTCAGAATTCAACTAGTCTTAGTTACAGCTACTCAGCTTTCACGCATTCTATAGGATTTCTATATAAATAGAAATAGGCTGTACAATTAAGTAACAATAAAATTGTAAATAGTGTTTTACATCACTTATTCGTTATAATTTTTAATACAACGAGCCAAATTAATAGACGTATAATCAATGACATCAACCTATTTTGATGACTTTTTCGATGTCTTGATTTCTACTATGCTTTTTAAACATCTATTGTATCTATTAGGGGTTTAATAGTCATTAAATGTCTTGATTAGTGCAATATCAAGAGCCTAGTAAAGTAGCGTTTATCAAAAATACTTTGGCACTACTTACGTATCAGAAATCGGATTTGATCAAAAAAATAAAGAATTGAGTCAAAATTACACTATATAAAAAATCATCAATACGAGTAGCAATATATATCGTATATTTGAGGAATGAAACAATGAAATGGCAAGGTAGACGCGGCAGTTCCAATGTGCGCACCAGTAGTGGTGGCGGCAAAATGATAGGCGGTGGTATCGGTGGTATTATTATTGCTGGCATTTTATGGCTGGTATTTGGGGTAAATCCAATGACCGCTTTACAGACGGGTCAAGTAGTAGCAGGCGGTGGCAATAGCAGTGCCGCTACCGAACCTGCGACAAGTAACGATCGAGATACGCAGTTTGTCAAAGTAGTCTTGGCTGATACTGAAGAAGTTTGGCATCAGATATTCAAAGAAGCAGGCAGTACCTATCAGGAGCCATCATTGATTCTCTTCAATGGTCAAGTTAGCTCAGCCTGCGGCAGTGCTAGCTCCGCGACGGGCCCGTTTTATTGCCCAGGCGATCAGACTGTCTATTTAGACAAATCTTTCTTTGTAGAAATGCGCCAAAATCTCGGTATCACGGGTGATAAGCAAGGCTCTGGCGACCAAGATAATCAAGGTAAAGCGGGTGATTTTGCACAAGCTTATGTTATTGCGCATGAAGTTGGTCACCACGTACAGACGTTGTTAGGCATCAGCCAGCAAGTTAATGAAGCCAGCCGTCAAGTCACTCGTGCACAAGCCAATAAGCTATCAGTACTACAAGAACTGCAGGCTGATTGTTTTGCTGGGGTTTGGGCACAACGCAACCAAGAGCGTGTACAGTTTTTGGAGGCAGGTGATATCGATGAGGCCATCAATGCCGCTGGTCAAATCGGTGATGATCGTTTAGCGCGCGCTAGCGGTGGAGCAGTCGTACCTGATAATTTCACTCATGGCACCAGTCAGCAGCGTGTTCAGTGGTTCACTCGTGGTTTGGAAAGTGGCAACGTGCAGTCTTGTGATACTTTTAGCGGCGCGCTATAAGTGTATTGGATATCATGATAAGCGGATTTACTTTCAACTCATGAGTTAGAAACAAAAAAGCCTGCAATATCGATTGCAGGCTTTTTGTGTTTTAGAGCGTTTTAGACATATTCAATAGATTTAAAATACACACAGTTGAAATGATTAAAAACGGTCTTGATAGCACCAAATAATCATTTACCGATTATCTGCTGTTGTTAAGAATGTAAGCACCAGCGCCACCTACTGCAGCACCACCAAGTGCGCCACGAGCGATGTCTTTGCTATCGCCGCCACTTCTAATAAGTGCACCAGCAGCAGCGCCGGCAGCAGCACCTTTGGCGGTATTGCTCAAGCCACTATTGTATCCGTTAGTTGCACAGCCACCCATGATAAGGGCAGAGCTAGTAAGGGCAGTCATTGCGATAGTTTTAGCAAATTTCATAGTATCACCTGTTAGGTTATCAAGTTAGTTTATCAAAATCAAAATACGATATTTTTATTACCACTAATTTTAATACCGATAGTAAGCTGTATTAAAATATTTGGGCAAGTATCTTAGAATAATCTATTGTGCTACCGCAAGACATACAAAGGTCTGCATTAGTAAGGATTACATCAAGGATGTTAAATATCTCGAAAATTATACTGCTATCAACACGTGATAGCAGAGTATATCTATACTGGCTCTATACTAACCCATATAATAATTTCTAGGCGTAGTAAAAGCGCTAAGCTTTGCAAATAACCTGTAAAGGATGTTTCTCCACTGTATCGTTGGTAGGGGTTTTGCTTAGGGTTATTGTATTTGTATTGATAGTAAGCTAACTGTTTTTAAAAATAGTACTTTTGGCGTTTAATAGTGAGGTATTAAGGTCTGTTCTCATTTTTATTGCCATTTTTAAATTCAGGACATGCCTGAATATATAAAAAATGAATACAAAACGAAAAGACCGCACGAGTGCGGTCTTTTCTACTTAAGTTACTTATCTATTGAGTATGGCAAAACAGCACGGATCTATCATTAGTTCTGTGATTTACGTTTCATCTGCTCAAAGAATTCATCATTGGTTTTCGCTTCTTTTAAGCGATCCAACAAGAACTCAGTGGCTTGTACGCCATCCATCGGCTGTAATAGCTTGCGTAAAATCCAAACCTTGCGCAGTTTATCTTCATCAAGCAGACGCTCTTCACGGCGTGTACCAGATTTTTTGATATTAATCGCAGGGAAGACACGTTTTTCAGCCAGATCGCGCTCAAGGGTAATCTCTTGGTTACCAGTACCTTTGAATTCTTCAAAGATAACGCTGTCCATTTTACTACCCGTATCGATAAGGGCACTGGCAATAATGGTCAAACTGCCACCTTCTTCGACATTGCGCGCAGCACCGAAGAAGCGTTTTGGGCGCTCTAACGCATTGGCGTCTAGACCACCAGTCAACACTTTACCTGACGACGGAATAACTGTGTTATAAGCACGCGCCAAACGAGTAATTGAATCCAGTAAAATAACCACGTCTTGTTTGTGCTCGACCAAACGTTTGGCTTTTTCGATAACCATTTCAGCGACTTGTACATGACGCTGTGGCGGCTCATCAAAGGTAGAGGCAACCACTTCACCGCGTACCGTACGTACCATTTCGGTGACTTCTTCTGGACGCTCATCAATTAATAGGACGATGAGATAGCATTCAGGGTTATTACGAGTGATCGACTGCGCGATGGTCTGTAGCAGCATCGTTTTACCCGCTTTTGGCGGTGCGACGATGATAGAGCGCTGACCTTTACCAATCGGCGCGATTAGATCGATGATACGACCCGTCAAATCTTCAGTGGTACCGTTACCAAGCTCGAGTTTCAAATGCTCAGTTGGGAATAGGGGTGTCAGGTTTTCAAAGATAAGCTTATGACGTGAGCGATCTGGGGTATCAAAGTTGATTTCGCCAACTTTTAATAACGCAAAATAACGTTCAGAATCTTTTGGTGGACGAATCGTACCAGCGATACTGTCACCCGTCTTCAGACTAAAGCGACGAATTTGGCTAGGGCTGACGTAAATGTCATCAGGACCGGCTAAGTATGAGCCTTCTGATGAGCGTAAAAAGCCAAAACCATCCGGAAGAACCTCAAGTACGCCGTCACCATAAATGGCTTCACCGTTCCGCGCATGGGTTTTTAGGATAGCAAAGATGATGTCTTGTTTACGGCTACGCGCCATATTATCAAGACCCATTTCTTTGGCGATAGCCAATAGCTCAGCGATTGATTTTTTCTTTAATTCAGTAAGATTCATAGATAGGTCATTAGCAATTGATCAGATGAGAGATGCCATTAGCAGCACAAGTCACGACAGTGATTAAAACAACGATAGTATGGTGATAGAGGGTGCGTGCACAGAGCTGGATTTATGTAGTTTGGATATTACGTGTCAGCTTATATACGAATTGCAATCGTTTATGCAAGGTAATAAGAAATAAGGATAAAGAAGTCTACATAAGAGTCTGCGTCAAAAACTCAATATCAGTAATTGTGTTTAGTCATTTCGTTCAGCAATGGTGTTTATAACGACGATTGTGTTTTTGTTGATAAACACGAGGAGAATAGCGATAAGACAGTTAGGAAAACCGTTAGTTTTCTGTTGTCAGCAGACTATACGGTCTTCACAATAGTATTGTCAATAAATTTTGCCAAAAAAGTCGTCTAATTGAGTTTTTTGCATAAAAAACAAGCAAAAAAGCCACTATCTACGTTAGATAATGACTTTTTCGACGGTGATGCTGTCTCTTTAGAATGCTTATGCAAAACGAGCAAGTCTCGATTTAGAGATGCTTGTCTAACACTTTTGCCAATTCAGCTTTTGGCTGTAGACCCATCACTGAGTCAACTTTTTCGCCATCTTTAAAGACAAATAGCGTTGGGATATTACGGATACCAAAACGGCTGGCAGCTTGTGGGTTGCTATCCACATCAACTTTGACGATTTTAACTTTGCCTTGGTACTCAGTGGCTAGATCTTCTAAAATAGGGGCGATTGCTTTACAAGGACCACACCATGCTGCCCAGAAGTCTACCAATACTGGCACATCTGATTGCAATACGTCTTTGTCAAAGTCGGCATCGGTAGTATGTAAAATAAGGTCTGACATAATTTATCTCTCTTGTTTTATTATTTCTATCGCCATCCATCAACTAATATATTTGTTGCATAATAGAATGATGGGTGACCAAAGAAGCGTTTAGAAGTGGTTAAAATGTGCCATTATATTAACATGTTTGCTCAGGGTTAACAGATGCAGGCTGGTTAAATTGTTTAACAATTACGATTAGCACAATAAATCGACACATAACGACACAGGCATGGTTTTATCTGTCACTTGATAATCCTGTCTGTGTCTTTTGTTCAAAAATAAGCGGTTTATAACACTATATCTATACTCTAATATCTACCACTTAAGACAGCTTTCATATGCAAGCTCATTAATCATTCAAGCCCATTTATATAAGTGCCCATTTTTATGCCTTTTACTGCTGAAGAAGTCAACGCCCTCAATGCTCAAGAAAACGCCTATCCGATTGAGTTTTTTCAAGCATTTGCGCAACAGATTACTGTCTACGAAGATGATGATATTTGGGTGGTTGATAAGCCTGTAGGTCTGTTGAGTGTCGATGGCAAAACGCTCAAGGTCAGTTTACTGGCAAGACTTGAGCGTGCCAATCCCGCAGTCAAGCTGATTCATCGTCTGGATATGGATACCTCAGGGCTGCTCATTTTTGCTAAAAATGCTGCCGCGCAAACCCATATTAGTAAGCAATTCATTGAACGTTTGCCACAAAAAAAATATCAGGCACGCGTCTTTGGAGAGTGGGAGCGTGTCGGCGCAAAGGGTGAGATATCCGTACCAGTGCGCTATGAGCCAGAGACGAAACCGCGCCATATCGTCGATCCTAGCTGGTCAAAGCATGCCTTAACTTTATATGAAGTCATCAGCCATGAGCAATGCAACGGTCAGACAGTCACGCGCGTAATGCTAAAGCCTGTCACCGGTCGTAGTCATCAGCTGCGCGTCCATATGGTGCATGTGGGTCATGTGATGATTGGCGATCCTATTTATGCAGAAGGTATGGCTTTAGCGATTGCGCCAAGGCTTAATCTCCATGCTCAGCAATTGCGTCTCAAGCATCCTACGCTTGGTGCGTGGATGGATTGGGAAAGCCCAAGCCCTTTTTAAATGAATTTATGTCAAATTTTTTAAACCCATCATGCAAAAACAAGGAACGTATTATGCTTGATATGACGGCAGCCAAACAGGCAGTTAAGAAACGCTTCAAACCTCAATCGGCACTCTCAGACACACCAGTGGATTATGAAGTACTGATTATCGGTGCAGGAATTGCCGGTATTGGTATGGCGTGCCGATTGCAGCAGCAAAAACACAAAGGACTGTTTGGTCATAAAAATCCAAGTAAGCAGAAACGCAAATCATCAAAGCAACAGCAGAAAAGTGCACAGCGATTTTTGGTGTTAGAAAAACGAGCAGATTTGGGTGGTACATGGGATTTATTCACCTATCCAGGCATCCGCTCTGACTCTGATGCCTTGACGTTTGGCTACAGTTTCAGACCATGGCTAAATCACAGGATTTTGGCAAAAGGCGGTGATATTAAAAACTATATTGCTGATACGGCGCGTGAGTTTGGTATCAGCGAACATATTCGCTATCAGCACGAGGTGCAGCAGCTGTCTTGGTCAAGTAGCCATCAACAATGGACGGCGATGGTAAAAAATCATGCCAGCGGTGAGGTGTTTACGGTAACAGCAAAGTTCGTCGTTGGCGCCACGGGTTACTACGATTATGAGCAAGGTTATCGTCCTTCTTTTAATAAAGAAGCAGATTTTCAAGGTGAAATCATCCATCCGCAGCATTGGCAAAATGTGGATTATGACGATAAGAAGGTAGTTATTATCGGTAGCGGTGCCACAGCGATGACATTGCTGCCAGCTTTGGTGGATGAAAAAGGTGGGCAATGCGCGCGTCACGTCACTATGTTACAGCGTTCTCCCACGTATGTGGCAAGTGTACCGGGCGATGATTATACGCTTGATTGGCTAGCAGGCAAATTTTCACCGTTGTCGAAAGAGCAGGCTTATACGCTGCTGCGTACTCGTAATGTATTGATTCAGCAAGGTACTTATCGAGCGGCTATATTGGCACCCAAGTTTATGAAAGCGTTATTAAAACGCGGTGTCAAAACAGAGCTAAAGGGTAGCGGTATCGATGTGGCGCATTTTGTACCGGACTATAATCCTTGGGATCAGCGAATATGTGCGGTGCCAGACAGTGATTTATTCAAAGCATTGCATGGCAAACGCGCCAGCGTCGTCACCGATCAAATCAGCCATTTTACCAAGACAGGCATTATGCTTGATTCTGGCAAGCATCTCGATGCTGATATCATCGTCACAGCGACAGGATTAAAGCTACAAATGCTCGGCGGTGCCAAAGTATATATTGACGGGCAGGCGATAGATATTGGTTCGCGCATGACTTATAAAGCGGTCATGATTGAAGAGTTGCCAAACATGGTGGCACTGTTTGGTTATACCAACGCCTCATGGACGCTAAAAATCGATTTGGCGTGTCAGTATGTGATGCGACTGCTGGGCTATATGCATCAGCATCGCTATCAAGTGGTATTGCCACAAGCACAGACTAAAGATGCCAAAGCGCTTACGCAGACAGATACAGTGATGGGCGCGCTATCGTCAGGATATGTCAAGCGCGCTCAACATGAGCTACCCAAGCAAGGCGATATATATCCTTGGCGGGTGACAAACAACTATCTAAGCGACCGCATCATGCTCAAACATCGCAAAATAAAAGATGATTGGTTACGTTTTAGTCGTTAAGGTCGCTTGGTTACAGTCGTTTTTTAATGGCTATTAATAAAGTCAGTAACTTGTTTGCTTAAGATCTGCCACAAGGTTTGTTGTGCACTTTTGCTGCCCCACGCATTATGCGGGCTAAATATAACGCGGGGATGCTTGGCAATGGTCAATAAAGGGTCGTCAGCGGTGATTGGCTCTTGTTCAAAAACGTCGCTGGCGTAGCCGATGATTTGCTCATTGTTAATGGCATCAGTCAGCGCTTGGCTATCGACAATACCGCCACGAGCGACATTGACGATGAGCGGCTGTTTGACCATTTTTGCTAAAGTATCTGCATTAATCAGGTGCTGAGTTTTCTCGTTTAATGGGCAATGCAAGCTCAGTACATCAGACTGTGCCAGTACGTCGTCAAACGCAGTATAGTCGTCATTGCGCGGTGCGCGCCCTTGCTGCTCCGCCCATAATACAGTCATTCCAAAAGCGCGCGCAATGTCGGTCACGCGTTTGCCAATAGTGCCAACGCCAATAATACCTAGTGTTTTATTTTCCAAATCTATTAGCGGAATATCCAGTAGGCAAAAATTACCGTTTGCTTGCCATGTGCCATCAGCGACTTTTTGATGATAATAAATACCCGCGCGCATGGCGTTGAGCATGAGCATAAAGGTATGTTCGGGCACGCTTTTGACTGCATAACCTGCGACATTATAAAGCGCCACATGGTGCTCAACACAAGCGTCTTGATCGACGTTGTTCATACCAGTAGCGGTCAGTTGAATGAGCTTGAGCTTGGGCAATTTGCTTATCACTTCAGCGCTGATTTGCACTTTATTGGTGATAATGATGTCAGCGTCTTTGCAGCGCTCTACGATAACAGCAGCATCTTTTGGGGTATCATCATAAGTGAGGTAGTCGCTGATGCCGTTTGGGGCTGGCAAGTCGATGCCATCAGAAAAAGTGCCTTTATCTAAAAAAACCGCGCGCATGGTTATTCCTTATTAAATAGTTATTTTTAAATGATTTTAATAATGATCGACTTAATGTAGCACGTTGGTGATTTTAGTCAAAAAGGTCGTCAAAAAATCCATCAAAAAAGTACAAAGCAAAAAACCTCTACTTCAATATTGAAATAGAGGTTTTGTTGATTGAGACGGTAGTCTTTTGTGCTTATTTGGTTTTATGCACTTATAAAGAAAAGCGTTTACGCAATTTGCCAATAAGGCTACGTACGCGACTACTCAAGTCAATACGCACGTCGTTTTCAGGGTCATGCTCGACTTCATAGCGTTTGACCAAATCAGGGCTGGCTTTCAGCTTCGCATGATGCTGAAATGCACGGTTGACGCTAATCTCAAGCAGGCTGGCGCGCATCGGTTTCGGCAAGCAGCGATAAACCTGACCTTTATTAATCAAATCAATCAGCAAGCCAGCGTCTTGAAATTCAGTCTGTACCAAAACCACCAAATGCGGCGCATCTTGCTTTAAGGTAAAGATAATCGGCGCGATATTCTCACCGCTGACATTGATATCGGTGATACAAACACCGATATCTTCATTCGCCAAATAATCGTACGCTTCCTCTAAACTCTCAGCATGCAGTACTTTATAACTGTGAGAAAATTGCTTACGTATTTGCTCAATCAACTCATTGGTTTCATCAATCACTAGCAGTGTTTGCTTATTACCTGAACTGTCGAATTGGTCGGCATCTTCGTCTGGATTATAGGTCAAGGCGATTTCGGTAGCGCGTCCGACCACGGTGATCAGCTCTTCAGATTTACAAGGCTTAGTCAAATAACGATAAATCTCACCATCGTTAATAGAGCCAATAATGGCGTTTAAATCGGCATAGCCCGTCAATAAAATACGCATGGTGGACGGTGAGACATCTTTTACTTCGCGTAAGATATCCACACCGACTCGCTCAGGCATCCGCTGGTCACTGACCGCCACGTGTACATGGTTGTTCTTGATATAGTCAATATACTCAGTTGGGTCGGTGGTGATAAACACGTCATGGGTCTTACGAAACAGCAGTTTCATAGACCGTAAAATGCGTTGTTCATCGTCGATAAATGCCAACTTCGGCTTTGACTCAGCGCTGCTTTCAACTGTGGTTAAGTCATTTTCTAATTCATTCATGATGATATCCTTATGATGATGAATAATAGTCGTTAAATATCTAAATATGTTCTACGTCACAGGGCAGCTGACCCAGCGCTTACGCGACTAGGTTTTGCTCTGTTAAGTTATTATTAATCGGCAGTATTAACGTAAATGTGGTGCCAACGCCTTCGGTCGATACGACTTTGATATCGCCATTATGTTGCTCCATAATTTGCTGACTGATTGCCATACCAAGACCAGTGCCTTCGCCTGCGCCTTTGGTCGTAAAGAACGGCTCAAAGATTTGATTGAGAACTTCTGGACTCATACCTTTACCGTTGTCGATGACATCAATATAAACATTGTGATCATCGGCACGGGTGCGCACTTCGATTTTGCCATCCTGTTTTTCTCCCATGGCTTGCGCGGCATTGTTCAGTAGATTGACCAAGACTTGGTTGATTTGCGACGGTGAGCATTTCACTTCAGGCGTGGGCGCAAAATCAGTCACAATCTCTTGATGTCTAATGGAGTTGCCAGCGATTTTAAGCGAGGCTTCGATACATTCGCGCACATCAATGGTTTTCACTTTTGACTCATCAAGACGGGCAAAGTTACGTAGGTTCAGCACCATCTCAGTGATTTGCTCGACGCCAAATAACGAATCTTTAATCAGCTCTTTTAATTCAGCTGATAGGTCATCTTCTTGGATTTCATCAGAAGCACGGATAATATCTGCCAATAGCTTGTCAATTTTTCCATCAGTCGCCGCGTCAGTTTTAACGCTTTTTAATCCTTGTACCAATTCAATCAGCTCTTCGTATTGCTCAGTTAACTGACCAATAATTTCAAGATTATTTTGCACGTATGATAAAGGTGTGTTCACTTCATGAGCAACGCCTGCCACCATTTGTCCCAACGTTGCCATTTTTTCTGAACGAATCAATTGCAACTGCGAGTTTTTCAGCTCTTTTAGCGTTTCTTGCAGCTCAGCAGTACGTTCTTCGACTTTAATCTCTAGCTGTTGGTTAATGTTGGCAAGCTTACCTTCGTTAGACTGGATTCGGTCTAGTAGGTCATTAATAGAGCCGTTCACCAGTCCAATCTCGTTGCGACCTTCTGCGAATTTAACCTCGCTCAGCTTATTGTATTGCTTATTATTAATTAAGTTTTCCGCTTCAGAGATTTTATCAGTGGTTTCTTTCAAGGGTTTGAATGCTAAGAAGGTCAGCATGAAGTAAATGACGCCAGCCGTAATCAATAGTGCTAATGCAATCCAGTTAACCAAGTTTTCACTGAGATTATCCGCGATGGCGTTAATTTCAGCATCAGGTTGGACAACGATCAGCTTCCAATAAGTCTCAGGAATCTCAAAGACATAGGCTTGACTGCCGTTGTAGTAACTGTCTTTTGCCAACTCAAAGCTCTGTAATAAGCGGCTGTCCATGGCGTTTTGCTTGTTTTCGCCATTATTTAGGTAAGCGGCGTAGTTCACCAAATAATAACCTTTTGCCGTACCAGTCTCAGCTTTATCAAGCGTGGTCAGTACCTGCTGAACTTGTGGTGAGACGCTAGCGGCGACTTGTTCGATGATCTCATTACGTTGGACATCTAAGAAATCAAGCACGGGTTGCCAAGCAGGGTCTGAGTTGATGACTTGTTTGATATCAAGCGGCGTACCCGTTTTCTCATCAATATAGCTTAAACGTTCAGGGTTAGAGGAGGCGATCACCTTGTCACTATTATCCAAGAGTAGAATGTAGCCTGAGCCTGAGCTTTCGCTTAACTTGACGATGTTTTCTTGTAACTGATTCAGCGTAAAGTTAACCGTACTGGCACCCCAAAACTGATTGTCACGCTCGATTGCCACACCGCAGCTCATCGCAAGCTCGCCTTTGGTTTGGCTGGCGCGCACATGGTTCCAAATGCAGCTCTCAGGTTTGAGCAACTTTAAGACGCTAAACCAATCTTCTTGATAATAAGGATTGGTAGGATTTGGGTCGCTTAACACCGCTTGATAATCACCGTTTTGGCGAACCATCAAAAATGGATGGGTCGCGGTATTTGCCCCAAGTGCGCCTTTTTCAGGCCAAATGCCACCACTACCCAGTAAGTTATAATCACGCTTATCAAAGGCATTGGCAGTACTGGTTTGTAAAATCGCCTCTTCTGTGGGCAAGGTTTGCGCGCTTTGCTGTAGTAGTAAGGCACTACGCATCACCCGATTGATATCGGCTGAAATACTATTTACCGCGGTATTGCCACGTTCAGCCACCAGTTTTGCAGATTCAAGGCGGATTTTCTCATAGCCCTCTTTATCAACAACATAAACGACGACCGCCAGTACGACCGCAAAAGCAATAAATAAAATAGTGGTTACTTGGGTACTGACTTGATTAAAAAAGCCAACTTTTTTGGAGGCACTCATGATGGTGATAGTCCTTGGATAATAGTGACCACGAAGAAGAGTGCCAATGCTAGGTATTGGTGGCAATCAATCAGGTGGTAATGCGTAATCTTAATTAAAATGGTCTGTACATAATGGCAAAAAATTAAAACTATAACTTTACTTTTATAACTTAACGGACTTAACTATTGATATTCTTATAACTTAAAGGACTATGAAAGGCCATGCTATGCCCATAAATCCTTAAGGATAATCAATCATGAATACTAGGCGGCAAAAGAGTATGGGTAGACGTGCGTTTGAATAATTCAGGTAAGAAAGAAGAAGTGTTCTATTGCATTTCTTAACAATACAGAATCAATTTTATAATGACAATATTTTTTCTTTACTTGCGAGTCGTTATCTTATTGTTTTATATGACCAACTTATGCTTGGCGTTGATATAATCTTGCAATAATCTGCTCTTGAAAAGTCAACTTAGCGCACTCATCTAGCTGCTAACGTTATATAATGGTCGGCTTTATCTTGCGACCTAGCTAATGAGCTGACGCTGCCGGTATGGCCGGTGACCTCTCAGACTATTAAGTAATGACATCGCGCTAGTGATTCACGCTAGCAAATCTCATTATGAGCTATCTATTTTTTCCTATTATCTGAGTACAAAAGACATCGCCCTATGACTATCTCTATCGCTTCATTGCACAATACTGAATTTGCCGTTGGTCAACGTTATTTATCTGATACGGAGTCCGAGCTGGGCTTGGGTGTGGTCATCGATGTAGATGACCGATGTGTGCACATTCTATTTCCACAAAGTGAAGAGACGCGCGTCTACGCCAAAAACTCCGCGCCATTATCACGCGTGGTGTTTAAAGTCGGCGATAGTATTTCTGATCAAGCGGGTAAGAGCTATACCGTAACCGCGGTCGAAGAAGTGATGGGTGTACTCAAATATAGTGTCGATGAGCATGAACGAGGCATTATGGAAACCCGTCTTGCTGCCAATATCACGCTTGCTAAGCCACTTGAGCGTCTGCTGGCTGGTCGGATTGAGCGTGGTGATTGGTATGAGCTGCGTCAAGATATCTTGCGTATGCAGTCGGCGCTAGCGGGTCATCCGCTTAAAGGCTTGATGGGTGCGCGTGTCGATATCATTGAGCATCAGCTCTATATCGCTCATGAAGTTGGCAAACGTATCGCACCGCGTGTGTTGCTTGCTGACGAAGTTGGTTTGGGCAAAACCATCGAAGCAGGTTTGATTATTCATCAACAGCTGTTAACAGGCAAAGCTGAGCGTGTGCTCATTCTTGTACCAGACAGTCTACAATATCAGTGGATGATTGAGCTGCGTCGTCGTTTTAATCTAAATTTTGCCTTATTTGATTTGGTACGTGCAGCAGCCATTAAAGAACACGATCCTGAGCAAAACGTCTTTGCCACTGAGCAATGTATCATTGCGGGTATGGATTTACTCCTTGACCACCCTGATTTGTACGACCAAGCAATGGATGCAGGGTTTGATTTATTGGTGGTTGATGAGGCGCATCACCTGCATTGGGATGAGGCGCAAGGCGGCAATGATAAATATGACTTGATTGCTGACTTTGCCGAAGAAACGCCAGGGGTCATGCTATTGACAGCAACGCCAGAACAGCTTGGCGCACAAAGTCACTTTGCTCGTTTGCGTTTGCTTGATCCGGATCGCTTTGATGATTTGGATGAGTTTATCGATGGTCAAGAAGCCTTTGCTGAAACGGCTGCCGTTGCTGGTGTATTGATAGAGGATAAGCCATTAAGCGACAGTCAAATTGTCGCTTTAAGCAGCTTGTTAGACATCAGTCTTGATGAGTTGGCAACGATTAATGATGACGAAAAACTGCGCACCTATGCGCTCAACGAGCTATTAGATCGTCATGGTACAGGTCGTATTCTATTCCGTAATACCCGTGAAAGTGTGAAAGGGTTTTATGGTCGTAGCAGCCAGCCGTACCCACTGGCATTACCTGCCGCATGGAAAGACAGCTATCAAACCAATGGTAAATTGCGTGAGCAGCTATGGGGCGAAGAAAACCAACCTGATGGTGGCTGGCTAGAAGATGACCCACGTGTGCCTTGGTTGATTGATATTTTGCGCGGTGAGCTTAAGCACAAAAAAGTACTGTTGATTGCCCGTAGTGGCGCGACGGTTGAGAGCTTGGAGGCGGTATTACGTCTGCATGCCGGTATTAAAACCGCTATCTTTACTGAGCAGATGACCTTGCTTGAGCGTGACCAAGCAGCGGCGTTCTTTGCCGATAGCGAAGGCGCACAGATATTATTATGCTCGGAGATAGGCTCGGAAGGTCGTAACTTCCAGTTTGCCAGTCAGCTGATATTGTGGGATTTGCCCGCCAATCCAGATACTTTAGAGCAGCGTATTGGTCGCCTAGATCGTATCGGACAAACGCAGCAAATCATGCTGCATGTACCTTATGTACAAGGCACAGCACAAGAGCGTCTGTATAAATGGTATCACGACGCACTGAATATGTTTAATCAAATCTCTCCAACGGCGCAGAGCGTGCAAGAGCAGTATATTCAAGAGCTAAAACCCATGCTTGAAGGCGCGGATACTGACGAGAACCGTGCGATACTACAAGATATCATCGAAGAAGCGAAACAGACGCGATTGGGGTTAGAGGCACAGCTACAAGCGGGTCGTGATCGCCTATTAGAATACAATTCGTGTCGCCCACGTGTTGCTAAACGTATCGCTGACGCCATGCGCGATTTTGATGGTCATAATCTATTGCCGCAGTTTATTGAGCGCTTTTTTGCCTCAGCCAATATCGATCACAATATCCAGCGTGATGGCTCGTGGGTGATTGCTCCGATTGACAGCACTGAAATTAGTGATTATATCGATGGTCTGCCACTCGGTGACGAAGACGGTATGACGTTGACATTCGAGCGTGAGCAAGCACTACAGCGTGAAGATATCGAATTTATCACTCATGAGCATCCATTGATGCGCGCGATTTATGAGTTGGCGAGTACCAGCACCTTTGGTAATACCACGGTGGCGATGCTAAAAAGTTCTGCTGTACCACAAGGTATGGTGCTGCTCGAAGTGAATTTCCGCGTTGAAGCCATTGCGCCAAGGTTGCTCAATTTGCCAGCGACGCTGACCACGCAAAATATTCGTGTATTTATCAGTGAGCAAGGCAGTGATTTGTCCTCGCGTATCAGTGCGGAGATGATTATGCCGCATATTGAACGTCTGGATAAAAACCGTGCTCGCCAAGTCATCAAAGTACGCGGTGATGTGATTGAGCAGCGTTATTATGAAGCGGAAGAGATTGCCCGTCAGCAGCTTGCTGAGATTGGTGAACAAGCCAGTGCCCGTTTTAGCCAGCAGTGGTCACGTGAAATCAAACGCCTAAAGCATCTACAAACGATTAATCCTAATGTACGCCCTGCCGAAATTGAGCGCTTGGAGCAGCTAAAAGCCCAAGGTGAGCAAGCACTAGGTAGTCTGTTATTAGTCCCAGACTCCATCCGTGTGTTAGTGGCAGTGAAGCCATAAATGTAAATGATCAAAAGAACGAGATGCTATTAAACATCTCGTTTTTTTATGATTAATATCGTTTATATTAGGACGCGCCCTAAGGCATGTTAAGCAAAAATATCAACATGATATTGCCAAGTGAGCATCGCTCTCTAGTCAAAGCCATCGATATTGGGTAAGATGTTTATCTTTTCGATTTATAGCCCATTCGCTATAAAAGGGTGACCGCGTCTCGTGTGAAGTATCACATATACCTTTGTACTCGATTGCTTTGTACTTCTTTTAAGCTGAAACAACTATATAATAAATGCTGGTAATAGCGCTGCTATGACCGTGTTTTTTGCGCTAAAATTTTCGTGTTAAATCTCTCTTGTGCATTTTTAGCAAGTGATTTCATATTATTTTACATTCAAATGCAAAGTGTCTTTTGTCTTTCGCTATATGATATTGATATCGTTGGGTGCGTATTTTCAGATGCTTAGCGTTTTTGATAAAAATAAGGAAACATATCGTCATGTCCGATTATTCGCAATTGATTGATGAGCTGCTAGCTACCGTAGCGCTTATTGAAGTGACCCCCGATGTCTTTGAGGGTAAGAGCCATGACTATGTTGGCAGTCGTATTTTTGGTGGACAAGTGCTCGCCCAAGCCATCATGGCGGCGGCGCATACGCTGGATAAAGACAAACCCTGTCATTCACTGCACGGGTATTTTTTGCGCGGTGGTGATATCACGCAGCCAGTGATTTATCAGGTGCGCCGCTTGCGTGACGGTCGTAGTCTGTCTGCGCGTGAAGTGACGGCGATTCAGTATAAAGAGGTGCGTGGTAAAGCGCCTATTGAGCAAGTAATATTTTCAATGATAGCCTCGTTTTCGCCGATGGAAGAGGGTTTAGAGTATCAAGAAGATATGCCTGTCTATCCGCCACCAGAGGATTTACTAGCTGAGCAGGATCTAAAAGAAGAGTATGTCGGAAAAGTTCCAGACGCGCTCAAAGCCCGCTTTATGCGCCGTCGCCATGTCGAAATTAAGCCGGTTAAACCGCGTGATCCGATTCATCCGGAGCCAATGAAACCTAAGCAGGCTAACTGGTTGCGTATCCGCGAATTGGGCAATCAACCTGTTGCGATTCAACAAGCGCTATTGGCATTTTCGTCCGATTTTTATCTGGTTGGTACAGGGCTGATGTCACATGGTGTTAGCTTTATGACCAGCGGCTTGCAAGCGGCCAGTATTGACCACTCGATGCATTTTCATCGTAATTTTGATCTAAATGGTTGGATGCTATACGACATGTGGAGTGATACCACGTCTAATGCCAAGGGCTTAAACCATGGGCAGTTTTGGCAAGACGGTAAGCTGGTTGCTACGGTACAACAAGAAGGCCTGATGCGTTTACGTGTGCCAAAGTCCTAAGCTCTCATCTTCTGATAAATAAAAAAAGCGACTCAAGATACGTTTTGAGTCGCTTTTTTAATGGCGTGTTACGTGTTTTTTTAAGCAGTTCTTTTCAACGATTGCATTCAAAGGATTATTCTAAAATCTTCACCATTGCTCGTGGCAATCCAAGCGTTGCCTGAGCGTCAACAGCATTTAGCCAATTAATATTAATTTGTGCTGCTTCTAAGGCTTCGGTTATTTCGGCAATTTGCTCAGCATTTAGAATCAGCGATTGCGGTGTCAAATACCAATGAAAATGGGTTAGCGAATGTTTAATAGGAGCATCGGCTAATAAAGTTTTACTGACTGCTTTTGCTCTCAATTCATGCTTATCTAACCATTCATTGATAATTTGCTCGGCAGTGGTAAATTCTGCTTCGTATACTTTTTCATTACTGGTCACTTTTAATACTGTATCGTCAATTTCTGTCGTTTTTTCTGCGGCAGTTTTAGTATTCACTTTGCCTGCGGTTTTTTCAACAAACTGTAAAGGTAAACTCCACAGTCCGCCCCAAATGCCATTGTCAGGGCGTTGTAGCCACAGTATTTTGCCATCAATATCTTCAATCAATAACGCATTGCTAAACTTGCTGGGTTTGGGCTGCTTTTTTGCTTTGACTGGATAATCCGTTTCGCGTCCTTGCTCGTGGGCTAGGCAGTCCTCTTGAAGGGGACATAATAGGCAGGCAGGTTTGCTACGCGTGCATAATGTCGCGCCCATATCCATCATCGCTTGCGCGAACAATCCTGAGTCATCGACAGGCGTTAAACGCTCTGCCAATGCCCATAGCTCTTTGGTGGTGGCAGATTTGGTAATATCACCATCGATAGCCGCCCAACGCGTGAGGACGCGTTTGACATTGCCATCACAGATTACGCCATAACGATGCAGTCCCATCGCCATAATCGCGCCAGCGGTCGATGGCCCGACGCCAGATATGGCTTCCCACCCTGCTAGCGTCTGCGGAAAGTCGCCCGTCTCATCAATGACTTCGACCAGTTGTTTCGCGCCTTTATGCAAATTACGCGCACGCGCATAATAACCAAGTCCTGCCCAATGCTCCGCAACCGTATCCCATTCTGCTGCGGCTAAATTTTGCACGGTCGGAAAGGATGCCATAAAACGGGCAAAATAGGGCAGCACTGTCGTTACTTGTGTTTGCTGTAGCATGACTTCGGATAGCCAAACGATATAAGGATTGGGCGCGTCGGTTTGGTGCTGCTGCCAAGGTAGGTCATGGCGACCGTTTTCGGCGAACCAATCGAGTAGGCGCGGGGCGAACGAATCGAGAGAAGTAGAGTATTGAGTAAAATTATTTTCTATCGTTGTGAGGTTTGCAGTGGGGGTAAGCTGAGTCATATCATCAATTTGTGGCATATTAGTGTATGAATTATAACCGATTTTTGAGAGAAGTAAGTTGATATTGCTGTCGTGCGCTGTTTGAGATTACCACGATGTAAGCGTCTTTTGAGTATGAGTGTTAAAAAACAGAGTATGTAACAGAAAACTTAATGTAGAGTTGCAAATTTATAAAGTAAATCTTACAAAATTAAGTGAATTTTGTAGAAAAATTAACTTATCATTATTGTGCTTTTTGCAAGATTATGACTCTTATTCTCGCTAGGGTCGCAAGAGCACCTTTGAGTTAACGATCACTCATTGTCTGGTTTCATCAAATACGATTATTAAAGCTCACCAAGCATCATTTCAAACAAACGCTCACATGTATGAGTAATATTTAGGACTCTTTATGAAGTTAATCTCGAACTACTTATCTAAAGCAATATTGGCGCTAGCAGTCATTGGCTGTTCAGCCAACGTTTTGGCCGCCAAACCAAATCTAGTATTACAACAGCCCAATGTTTCTTTAGAGTTGGCCAATGAATTAATCGATGCCACCATGGCAGCCTGTCACGCAGAGGGCAAATCTGCCGTTGTCGCAGTTGTTGATCGTGCTGGTAATTTAATCGCGCTACAGCGTGATGATAACGTTGGTCCGCACAATACTGATGCTGCTGTTCGCAAGGCATTTACGGCATTATCTACCAAAACGCCTTCACGTACGTTGGCGGATAATGCTCGCGCTAATCCAGACTCAAATAACCTGAATACGGTAAATGATTTACTGCTGATCGGCGGTGGTGTGCCGTTAAAGTTTGGCAATGATGTGATCGGCGCTATTGCAGCGGGCGGCGCAGGCGGTGCAGTACAAGACGAAGCTTGTGCGTTGAAAGCTATCGAAAAAGTCATGCCTAAACAGAAGTAATTGATGACTTAGATATCGCTAGCAGTAGATATAAAAAAAAGCCCTTAGGGGCTTGTTTTGTATGAGCTCTAAAATAATTTTATGCAGCTAACATTATAGACACAAAGGGTTATCGATTTGCTTCCGATTCTTCCGCGTTTTCAAACGACGTAAGCACTTTTCTTCTTCTTTGGCGATTCTTTTCTCTTCAGCAGCCAGAAGTTGCTCGGCGCCGACGAGTTCTTCAGCTTCGGTCATTGCTGGGTTTTCTAACATGATGCTATTAAATAATATAATAAAAATAACTACTTAACAATATTTAAAAGTGAGAGGTTATTGATTGTGTAGTCAACATAATCGTAGATATAGCTATCTTCTGATATATAACTAGAAAAACGGTCTTTTTCCGACTCTAAATTAAATTTATTTAGAATTCTCTCTAGTATAAATTCGCCCTGATTACCTATTCGATGATCTTCTCTAGGAATATAAATATTGCTGTTACTATTTAACTTATTAAATACCACCAAAATTAAACTTCTTACATAGTTCTGTTCTACGATAAGATGGTTTTCAGGCAAAACTAAGCGAGTACACTGCATAAAAACAAAAAAATCTTTGCTAACAATACCTCTGTTTGAGATTTGATTGAATAGCTTTTTATTCATCATATAAACAAAAGATAGAAAGACCATCAAAAGTTGCTCAACAGTTGGTGACTTGCTCTGCTCTTTATCTTCAAACACTACTAGAGTCTCTATACAGCGAACGATTTGCTCAATATTTCGTAAAGATAACGTACCAACATTAAGAAATGTTGGAATCTCATAGATAAATTCATTTTCTTTAAATTCTTGTGGAATGACATTACTCGCTTGTACCGTAGCTCGAAAATAGGTGACGTTATTTTCAATCGATTGATTTTCTGTACCTTTGCTAGTTGTAGGCAAGTTAATTTGATACTTAAAAAATTTATATAAGTAACTGTGTGAATCAGTTTCGCTACCATAACTGTGCTTAATGGTTGCTTTTAATTGCTCAGCATTGGTAATCAAAATAATTTGTACATTTTCAACGTCAAAAACATGCTTGATAGTTTCTAGCATCATCACTGCAAAATCTGGTCGGCAGCGATCAAGTTCATCAATCAGAAGGATAACTGGATTAGTAGCCGCTATATTCTTTAAGGCTTTTTTAAGTGTTGATAGATTCTTTTCAGCTTCTACTTGGTCTTTAATCATTGACTCAAGAGATTGGTCAATAAATGAGTCTGAACCCTCTTCTATAGCTTCCATACCTTCTTGAAATTCGTCAGGAATATCTGCTGCGTATTTGCCAAATGCCAAGCTCGCTATTGCCTTGATACCTATACCTGAGACTAAACGTAAATAGGGAATAGCATTTTTGATAAAGCTTTTTCGCCTATCATCGTCCTCACCATAGAATCCAGCCACCTCAGCTATAAGTGTTAAAAGCGGCTCGTTAGCGTGGTCAGCTTGAAAGGCGTTCACGTAGCCAACTTTGTAATTATTGAGATTATCTGCTTCAATTAGATTTTTGAGTTTAAAGCAAAATTCGGTTTTACCTGTACCCCATTTACCATCAATAATCATTGGAGAAACATCAATTGCAGAATCTAATAGCTTGATGATTTTTTCGGCGATAGGCTCACGTGTGAATTCATCTCTACTACCAAAAGTGAAATCTTTCATTACGTTATAATCTGTCATTACTCATTCTCTATATTTATATTTTAGATATACGATACTGATGTTATACAGAGAATACAGACATAAAAAAAGCCCATAAGGGCTTTTATATAGGCAATTAGTATTTTGAGTAATGAGCCTTTAGGTAAACCCTACTTTCGATTCTTCCGCGTTTTCAAACGACGTAAGCGCTTTTCTTCTTCTTTAGCAATTCTTTTTTCTTCTGCTGCTAAGCGTTGCTCGGCGACGACGAGTTCTTCAGCTTGAGACATAGCTGGCGTCTCAAGCGTAATACGCCCAAGCTTAGCGCTACGTAACTCGTTAATTAAAATCTCAGACATGCGGTAAGTATCGACTTGATTGCCCGAACGTACACAGCCGCGATTGCGTCCAGCGACTTCAAAAAACTCCCAATCAGTCTTTGGTAGTGCTTCAATTTTATAGCGGGTTTTTAGCAGCTCAGGATAGGCTTGCATCAAGTATTCAGCGGTATAGCTGGCGACATCAGCGAAGTCAAAAGCCGTATCACGAATACCACCCGTCGCTGCCAGACGATAGCCAGAGTTTTCGTTCTCGACTTTTGGCCATAGCATACCGGGCGTGTCATAGAGCATGATGTCATCATCAAGTTTAATCAACTGCTGCGACTTAGTAACTGCTGGCTCATCGCCAGTTCTTGCCACGGCGCGTCCTGCCAAAGTGTTAATTAACGTTGATTTACCGACGTTTGGTATGCCCATAATCATGGCTTTAATTTGGCGACCCGTACCGACTTTATTGGGCACGAGTTGTTTACAGATGGCAATGATACGTTTGACATCATTGGCTTTATCAGTATCGCAAGCAATGGCTTTCACCCCGCTTTGCTGCTCAAGATAGTCCATCCACGCTTGGGTCAATTCAGGATCAGCAAGGTCGGCTTTGTTCAGGATTTTGATGACAGGTTTTTCGCCGCGCAATGCCGCGACCATTGGGTTTTCACTACTATATGGGATACGCGCATCGATCACCTCGATGACCAAATCCATCTGCGGCATGATTTCTTTGATTTCGTTACGGGCTTTGTTCATGTGCCCAGGGAACCACTGAATACTTGCTCTCTTATCCATCTGCTTTCATAACCTTTTATAAAAAATGCGCAAAGTAAGACGATCGTCATTTACTTTTCATGGTGTTCAGTTTACTACAGAACCACCTTGCTCACGCTACAATTTCGCCCAACCAGATGCGCGGCTATTCTTGAGCTGGATTTTCTATTTCATCGCGTGCTGGAGGTAACGGTGCCAAATAACCAATGAGCAGAATCAAACTGCCTGCGCCAAGGAAAGATATCACTCGCCAAATCGCTTCTGTCTGTGACAGGTCAACCAATACCAGTTTGAGCACGATGACACCTAATAGCCCGATACCCATAAACCAAAGCGTCCGCTGCCAATAGCGACTGGCGACGATGGTGGCGACTAAAGCCAAGAGCGTCCATAAAATGGTCAATCCTGTCTGTACTTGCTCGCTATTCCATGCGCCGCCCTGAGCGCTGTCCCACAGCGGTGTACCGATAAAGGCATGTAGCGTTCTGACCAACATACTGGAAATCAGCCAAAAGCTGATAAGCCCTAATATAATCAGTGAATTATCAGTAGTGAATATGCGCTTAGTTTGGGGGGCTGCACTTGATTCGATAAGACTCTCATCGCGGCGATGTTGGCTCATGTAATATAGACTAAAACCAACCAATAGCGTCAGCAATGAGGTAATGTCGTATAAATTCAGTAGTGGGAAGTAGGACAGTCCCCAAATCACACCATCATAAGACCAGTTGGTAATGATGACCCAACTTAAAGCAATGGGCGCAAAGATAGCCGCGCAGCTCAATAGCGCTTGTTGCCAATCAAACCAGTATAGTGGGCTTTGCTTGCATGCCTTGTTTGTACGCGTATTTTGCTTACGATAGCTGGCATAACGATGACAGCGCCATAATCCAGCCAATATTAAAATGGCTGGAATCAAGACAGCCATCACGCCAGCGGAATCTGCGAGTCCATAGTGGGCGGCGGCAGCAATGATTAGAATGCTAGCTCCCAGCCAGCTTGTGCCATCATAGCGTGACAACTCGGAATGGTCGTACCATGTCTTTAACCACAACTGTCCGATGACCAACCAACCAATGATTAGACCAGTCAATAGTAGCCAATCTGCTGTCTGCCATATTAAGTGAAACTCGAATTTTTGTGGTAACTGTAGGACGAGCATGAGATAAAAGACGATCGATAGGCCGTGGCTAAGTTGTCTGATTTCTATCCACGAGCGATAACGATTGATTGTCCAATAAATGGCAAGACTGACCAGTGCTGCGAGTGCAATCATGGTCGTCGTTGCCAGTGTCCAACTGACAAACCACTGGTTAAAATCAAGCAGCAGCACTTGTAGGAGCCACGCTATAGCTGTAAAGGTCAAAAATCTTATGAGTATAGGACTGTGCCAAACAAGATTAAACACGGTGCTTTGGTGATTGACTGAGGTTAGCCATTGCTGGGCGGCATGAGTGCTAATACCTAATGCGTCGGCATAGGTTGCTATCGCATCTGGCGTGGCGTTTTGCTCTTGGGAGAATGCTAAGCTATTATTTAAGCTATCATTTAAGTCGTTATCCAAGATGTCGCTGCTATCGTTCAATGTAGTTGGCGAGTTGCTGACGCGTAAGATAAACATCGTTGCTAGATAGCTGATAGCCGAAATGGTTAATGCCAATGTTGGATGATCTTGAATGGCGAAGACTACTTTTACCATCAGCATGCCTATACTGATTAGCTGCAATAACAAACCAAATAGCACTGACCACGCTCGCAATGAACGCCGTCCAAACCACACCAGCGCCAGTCCTTGTACTGACCAGCCAAAAGCAATCCATTCAGCATCTAATGCTAAAGGGATTACCAGCGCCAAAAAACCAAATCCTAAAGCCAGCATGCCTTCGGTGATTAAGGCATAACGTTGGCTACGCTGCACAAACAACCAGCCGAGTCCTAAATAAACAGTGGCTAAAATAGCACTCGCGATGGTTAAAGCGTTAGGAATGTCATCTAATAATGCCGCAAATAAACCAAAGGCTAATATCGGCACTGAAAACAGTAAGCCAGTATCAATAGGGAATACATAGCTATTATTTCTTGCGTGAACGCTATCTAAATGCTTTACGTTGTCTGCGCTATCTGTCTGGATGATGTCTGTTTTATTAAGAGTATTGTAGGCAATGATTTGTTGGGCGTAGCGAATGACGACAAACAGATATAGCAGTAAGTGTAAGGTGACCAGTAGGACTAAAGACCAGCGCTGCGCCTCAATGACCGTGCTCAAATTCTCACTGATGCCCCAGTAGTAAGCCAATCCAAAGGTCACAGTGACACCGAATAAATTCAGTATTTTCCATGGGCGGTAATGCGCGATAATCGCAATCGTCACGTTCAATAGTAGATAGTAACTAAACAATACTACCAAACTGCCCGTGTCTTCACTGGTCAAAATAGGCGCAAAAAACCCACCCGATAATGCCAACAAAGCCAGTGGAAAAGCGTTTTGACGCACGGCGAGTGCAATGGTAATCGCAGATAATAGCCCAAGCCCAATAAAGCTCGGTAGACTAGGCAAGACTTGGTAAACGCCATAGGCAAAAAAGGTCGTTAAATACGCAATCGCTAAGCCTGCGCCTTGTAGGGTGATGCCATAAGCAAAGCGATTTTTTGCCAATTTTAGACCTAATGCTGCCAGACCTAAACCGAGGATGCCTATCGCTAAAAGCTTGGACGCTATCGACACTTCGATATAGTCGCTTAACAAGCGAAGTAGTAGCACCACACCGATAAGTAGGACGATCACGCCAACGCGTACGACCAGATTACCGCCAAAAAACCAGTTTTTGATAGAGTGAATGAGTGAAGTGACGATAGGCAGTGAGCGCTCATCCGGCTCTATGGGCGATGGTTTTTTTGGAGAAGGGGCTGGTTTCGGGTGAATCGTAGCAGTAGATAAAGGAGGTGCTGAGTCAAATAGCTCCTCGATAATAGGTTGGGGCGAGTGAGTCTCAGCTAGCGTTTGAGCCATTGGCTCAGTATGAACGTCTACGTCATTATCGGCATTATCGGCATTATTATTCATAGAGCTGACACGGTGTTGCTGCGCTTGTAACTCATCTTGCAGTTGCGTGATGTCTCGTTGAAGCTGATCAACGCGTCGCTTTAGTTTATTGTAAAAAACGATAATCACTACTAGACAAACAAGCAATACAAACCCGCTGATATCAGACATAGCGCTACCACACCGTTACTCAATATTTGATGGCTTGATGATGACTCGATTTCAAAGCAAACACAAGCAAAGCGCTCATCAAAATAAACGGCTTAGCCCAAGATTATTCGTTCACGATCATGGAGCTGACCTTGATGCTTTATAAACTAAGATATTTATGCGGCATATAATTTATGTCTTTCTGATAATGTGCATTCACGTAGGGTTAGATAATTCACCATACCTGAGACGATACCTGCAATAACACCGATAATAATTAAAGCTGAAATCAAAGATACTTCGACCGTACCTGCGTATTTTTGCCATAGTACAGCAAGAGAGGTCAATACCCCAAAGGTGAAAAATCCATGCTTTATCGTCAACCAAAAAGCGGTTGGGAAGAAGGCTACTTTTTTTTCTTTGATACCAAAATAAGCCACCATAGTTAAAATCATGGCTAACGTAATCGATAAGGTAACGGAGGTACCGAGCACAGTGTCTTCATTATTGGTAATAGAGTCAACAGATATTGCGATTGATGAGTATGCTTTTAAGAAGAAATATTGTATGCCGCCGTTAATGAAAGCATTGATTACGCCAGTAAGCATAGCGCCTTTTAGCAATTTTGCGTTTAATGTTGTTGTCATGGTTTATGTTCCAAGTCCAAGCGAATAGGTTTATGCATAAAAAATACTGAGTAGATAAAATCCTACCCAGTATGGTCGAATGCTCAACACGCCCTAGTATGTATCGTTTATAAATTTATGATTAAAATGATGGCTGAGTTTATGAGGTTGGCATTTTGCTTTTGTAAACACCGCCTCCATTGACGGTCAGTTCAGCACCAGTAATCCAAGACGCTGCATCACTTAATAAAAATGCCATCGCTTGAGCGATATCTGCTGGCAGGCCACGTCGTTTTAGGACGATACCTTTGACCACATTATCGATCATCTCTTGGGTATAACCGGCTTCTTCAGAGGAAGCACCATTATCTACTGTACCAATAATTAATGAGTTAAAGCGCACTTCAGGACCTGATGCGACCGCCATACTTTTTACCATATTTAGCAAGCCCGCTTTAGCTGTGCTGTATTCGATAAATTCTGGCGATGGTGTATTACCAACCATGGATCCAGAAAATACCACAGAGGCGTTTTCTTCTTGTTTTAAATACGGCATACATAAACGAGTCAAATGATAAGATCCCAAGGTGTTGAGCTTATACGCATTGACCATTTTTTCAGTGGTAGATTCCCATAAGGGCGTATTTGCACCCCAACCGACGTTGTTGACTACTGCAGAAATTTTGCCGAATTTTGCAATAGTTGCATCGACCAAGGCTGCAATTTGCGTCTCATCAGTAAAGTCGGTTTTCAGGCCTAAGGTTGCATTGCCTGTTTCTTTTTCGATATCAGCGGCAATTTGCTTCACTTTATCTTCATTTAAATCAGCGAGGACAATGTTGCCTCCTAATGAGCTTAAAAACCGTGCCGCCTCGCTACCAATAGCGCCTGCTGCACCACTGATAATGATGGTTTTATGATGAAAGTCGAATAGTTGTTGGATGGTTTTCATGGTTTTACCTTATTATTAGTGAGTGATTAGAGAGCTATCAGCAAGTGGTGTGACCGATTATATGAATCACGACTGTGCAATAACCATGTTAGCGTCTTAAATCCTTACTAATAGTAAGCCTTTGTAAGTGTGTAATGACCAATATGGATTTGTTTACGATAAAAAAAGCAGAGTGCGGCGGGCGCACTCTGCTATATGTTGGGTTAATAGATAGGGGTTGATAAATAGTGTGTTAATAACCTGAAAACAGCTATTGATATGCCTGATTCAAAGATTATTTACCTAAGTTATTTACCTAAGTTATTTTCCATAAATTCAAGCATGTTTTCCCAGCTTTGCTTGGCAGCAGCTTCGTTGTAGCCAAGATCAACCTCATTTTTAGCAGCGCGCTCATCGGCATGTGGGTTGGTAAAACCATGTTTAGCGTTGTCATAAACATCGATAATATAGTCAACGCCAGCAGCATCTAGTTCTGATTTTAGACCTTCTATTGCTTCCATTGATACCATTGAATCATCGCGACCGTGAGCAACCAATACGTTAGCGGTGAAGTTTTTATCCGCTGGGTGTTTTGGTGTTGGGTTGCCATGGAAAGTGGCGACCGCTTTTAAGGGCATACCTTCGCGAGCCATATCGAGGACGACCTTACCGCCGAAGCAAAAGCCAATCGCTGCTAGATTGTCACCATCAACGGCTAGTTGGTCGCTAAAGTCATTAAGGATTAAACGGCAGCGCGCCATCAGCATATCTTGATCTTCTAATACTTGCTCCATCCACATATTCGCTTGTGCAGCATCGGTGGTCAGCTTGCCTTCACCGTAGACGTCCATTGCGACGGCGGCATAACCTGCTTCTGCCAAGCGCTCGACCACTGATTTTGGGTGATCAACGATACCCCACCATTCTGGCGCTACTAAAATTCCCGCAACAGGATGGTCATCAGATGCATTTTCTGGCAATGCCACATAGCTGATAAGCTGGACACCGTTTTCGGTGGTACTGATTAATTCAAAAGTCTTAATTGACATATTATTATCCTTTTTTATGTGAGGAGTTTTGCGTTATAAAAGTTATTTGTCTGTGTTTTTGCGACATCGTTTTTCTTACTTTTACTACCTTAACGCTCAACCTAGGCAAAAACAGCTATAATACTGTAACGCTCTTTATCAAAATGCTACGGCACCTTTATGACACTAAACTTGTTAAACAACTGTGCAGCCCACCTAGACTCTGACGCAACGTTGCCGCTAAAAGTCACAGAAAAATCAGCTGTGAGCTTATTTCCTGACAGTGGCAATCAAAGTAACAATAATAGCGACCATGACAGTAAGCTCAATGATACATTGCGTCCGAATTTTTGGTCGCGCTTTGCACTGTCAGAACTCAATCATAGCGAATGGGAAGCGTTGTGTGATGGTTGTGGCAGCTGCTGTTTGATTAAGTATATTGACGAAGATGAGAATGGCGATGTGGATGAAGAGTTGGTCGAGTATACCGATGTGACTTGCCAGCTAATGGACTGTACGACGGGTTATTGTCAGCACTATGACACGCGTCAAGAGCATGTGCCAGACTGTATTCAGCTAACCATGGACAATCTCCCGCAGATGATGTGGTTGCCTTCGCACTGCGCCTATAAGCGTTTGTATAAAGGACAAAATTTGCCAAGTTGGCATTTGTTATTGACCCAAGATGCAGTGGTAACGCAGCAACAAATGCGTGCTGCCAATGTTGGCGTGGCTGGGCGCTGTGTTTCTGAGACTGGTATGTCTGATGAAGCGATGGAGGAGCGGGTGGTCAGCTGGGTTAAGCCTTGATAATACTGAGAGTTACTGAAATCAGTGACATCAGTGACGTTGGTATTATTGCAGGGTAAAAGTACAATGCTACTTAATTTTAATAAGAAGCCTGAGCCGCAGATTTGGCTTTTGCCTCAGCATCTTCTTGCGTGTCAGCCAATGGCGGGATAGGAATGTCCTGACGAATTTGCTCAGAGAACTCGCGGCTGTTTTCGTTGCTATTAACGCCAGACTCTAGATTGATTTGATTACTGAATCCTTTAACCTTTGAGTTGATATGGGTACGCTCGTACCATGTATCCATTGACCACGGCTGTCCAGTCTTTTCTGGAGTAGCGTCAAGCATACCGACATCATATAGATAATTTGGCAGCCAGCCAGAGACCCAAATACGATAATCCCACGGCAGGCGATCGCCACTGACGATACGCGCCATATAAAAAATGATATTGGTGCAATTACTGAGTAATGTGTTATACCAAGCAGGCTTGGCATTCAATTCATCGGCAGCGGTTAAATAAGATTCAAATAGTGACTTGACCTCGTGCTGCTGCAAGTTGCTAACGGGAAATAGATAAACTTGCTCGCCACGCGCATTCGTTCGGGTATAAATAATATCACGCTCTTCTGCGGCAATCAGGCTCAGCTCATAGCGTCTAAAAAACCCTGCCAATGCCGAAAACGACTCGCCTTCTTCTTTACGAATCTCAAATGAGAAAGCAAGCGGTCTATCATCTTCAAAACGAAAACTGACCAAAGTATGGGCAATCAGTGGACCCATCCAGTAAGAGTTGGTGACATCGACGCCAGATAGTTTGGACATATCAATGGTACGTGTATCCCAGCGTTCGGTCGCCTCCGTGTCGGTATGCCAATCAAAGTTACGTACATTGGTTAGGGTCACTAAGTCAGGATTGGTTGCATCGCGCTCGTAAGTGACTCTTTCACTTACCTCAGCCATCCAGTCGCGCTCTTGTTGGGGTTCAATAGAAAAAAACCAGCCAACGCCTACCAACCAAATAGCGCCATATAAAGCGGTTAACCATTTATTTGCTGACTTACTATTTATGGTTGCTTCGTTGCTCCATGGTTTACTGCTGCGTTGTTTATGATCAAAGCGCTGAGCTATTTTTGGCCAATAGCGAACGCTTAGTAAGGCTGTCAGTACACCAACAATGAAAATTGCGGCTAACCAAGTGATGGTAGAGCCTGCCCCAAACTGATACCAAATCGCCAGCAATAACCAAACGGCTGACAGTAGCAAGGTAATAATGATGAAAAACTGTATAAGATAATATCGCCATGTAGGTGTCGGTTGGCGACCATTCGCAGTGTTATTTTTTAAGCCGTGTCTATCCGAACCATGATTATTTGACTCAAGCGTGTCCAAGCCGTTATCTGAACGATGGCTATATGAGTGCGGCGTGAGCAGGCGAGAGAAAAAGGAATGTAGCGACATAGGGTGTGCTTTGGTGTGTGAAGGCTTTGACCATAGCAAAGTTTATAACGTACTGACAATACAATTTGAGTGAATTTATCGTTGAATGTCGGTGAGCCTTGCGCTAAAGTGAAGCTACTTTGATCTGCTCCATTTATAATTTAATAATCAAAGATCTGTTTTATTTGCTGTATTCATCCCCATCTACGTCTGTTATTACGTATTATTTTAATTGTTATTAACTAAAGAGGTTAAATCACATCACCATGTCTGACGACACTCCCAGCCCGAGTAGTTGGTCGATGCGCGGCTTAAAACGCTGGCTATCGACCGCCCCCGAAACCCGTGACGAATTGATTCGTCTGGTACAAGACTCGCGCCAGTTCTTAGAGCCTGATACCGTCGATATGTTAGAAGGCGTGCTGGATCTGCCTGCGACACAAGTGCGCGAAATCATGACTCCGCGCCCGCAAGTGGTTGGGCTGCACGAAAGCACCAGTCTCGCTGAGGTGATGGATATCATCCTTGAGACCACCCATTCGCGCTATCCTGTCTTTGACAGTCAAGATGATGATGCCGTCATTGGCATTTTATTGGCAAAAGATTTGATTCCTATTCTTGTGCATATGGTGCGCGATCAAGAAGATAAAATCGATAGCAAACGTTTGAGAGATCTGGTACGTCAGCCGCTATATATTAGTGAGACGGCACGTTCTGATACCTTGTTACGCTCATTGCAGCGTACCCAAGTACATATGGCGATTGTCGTCGACGAATTCGGCAACTTTGGCGGTGTCGTTACCATGGAAGACTTGCTTGAAGAGATCGTCGGCGACATCGTCGATGAGCATGATGACTTCGATGAAGACAGTGATATCAATAACATCGTCGCTGATCCTGAAAAACCAAATACCTGGCGTGTGCAAGCGTCTACCGTGATTGAAGACTGTAACGATGAGCTTGGCAGTCATTTTGATGATACGGATGTCGACACCATGGGTGGTCTGGTCATGCAGGCGCTTGGTTATGTAGGTGATTTGGAAGGTGAAAGCGTAGTGATAGATGATTGGAAAATCACTATTACTGATGTTGAAGGGCGTTTTATCCAAAATCTTGAGCTCACCAAAATCAATCCTGATCAGCAAATATTGATAGGCAGTCATTGATGTGTCGATAGCGACCTAAACATTGTTTGATATACTCAAAAAATCACGATTGCGGTCGTGTTTTTTTTGTGTTTGCTATTGGGTATTTGCTACGCAATGTTACCTATTAATGGGTTGAGACTGGTATCATGGGCGGGTTTAACTTTTAGATACTGTACAAAACATAATACGGTCTGCTTCAGCTTGGTTTTCATCTGAATGTTGACGCTTAAAATTTTGAAAAATATGGTTTTGGATAACTGCTATGCGCCTGTCTACTGTTGATTTACAAAAACGCCTGAACCCTGATAAGCCCAAGGGTTTGCCTATAGCGCTAACGGTATTGATTGCGTTATTGGCAGGTGCGGTGTTTATATTTGCACTTGCGCCTTATGGCATTTGGCCACTGGCGCTAGTGTCGCCTGCTATTTTATATGCCTTATTGATGCCTGATATGAGTGGCAAGCGTGCGTTTCTTATCGGTCAGGCTTACGGTACGGGACTTTGGTGCGTTGGCGCATTTTGGTTATACACCTCTATTCATGTTTATGGCGATACGCCAGCATGGCTTGCGCTGATTATGATTGCGCTGATGGGGCTAGGCATGGGGTTATTCCATGGCTTTTTGGCGTTGGTTTTCAACCGTATGGTCGGTCGTCAGCCGTTGTCTTTTGCGGCGCTATGGATACTCCAAGAGTGGCTAAAAACGTGGTTGTTCACTGGATTTCCGTGGTTGTTTGTCGGTTATGCCTTTACGGAGCAGTATTGGTTATCGTCATTAGCACCAGTCGCTGGCGTCTTTGCTGTCTCCTTCGTTGCGGTATTATTAGCAGCCAGTTTGGTTGAGTTATTGCGTCGCCGTGGCGGCTATATGATTCCGTCGACAGCATTGTTGGTAATTAGCAGCGCGTTATGGTTGATTAATCCGCAATGGACGAAACCAAAAGGCACGCCTGATTTGTCCGTGTCCTTAATCCAAGGTAATATTCCACAAGATTTAAAATGGCTCACCGAATATCAAATAGAAACCCTGAAAATTTATGCAACTCTGACCAGTACTGAGTGGGATCGCGATATCGTCTTATGGCCAGAATCCTCGATTCCTATGTTTCAAGATGAAGCGATTGGCTTTATCAGTGAAATGGTTAAAATGGCCAAAGAAACAGATACCACGTGGGTAACAGGTATTCCCTATAGAGATTTAGAAAACTTTGACCCAAAAACGGATAAATATCCGCCATTTTATAATAGCGTGGTTGCGCTAGGTAGTGACGCTGAAGGGATGTATAAAAAGCAGCGTCTGGTGCCATTTGGTGAATATATTCCCTTCGAAGGCATGTTAGATATCTTGCCAAACCTTGCTGGGAGTCAAGAAATCATGAGCTATAGTCGCGGTAGTGACAACCAATCACCACTGCGTGTACGTGGTCATAATTTGGGCTCAGCAGTCTGTTATGAAGTGGCTTACCCTGATACCACCCGTAAAAACGCGATTGGCACGGACTTCTTATTGACCATCTCAAACGATGCTTGGTTTGGTACGTCGGCAGGTCCATTGCAACATCTGCAAATGGTGCAGATGCGCGCGCTAGAGAATGGGCGTTGGTTTATGCGCGCGACCAATACAGGCGTGACCGCTATCATCGATCATAAAGGTCGTATCGTCGAGCGTGCACCGCAGTTTGAGCGCACAGTATTGCGCGGTGATGTTCAGGCGCGGGTTGGTAATACACCTTTTATGAGCTTCGGTAATTATCCGATGCTCTTTATCATTACGCTGTTACTTGTCTTGAGCTACTTTGGTAAGCGTGGGATGCCGCAACCGCGTTTGGGTAAGTCGCTAAAATAATTGGCTATTATTACCAGTGATAATGAATCGCTCGAATGGGTTATGAGAATTAACCATCAAAGCGAGTGGCAAAGTTTGTTGATAATAAATCCTTTAAATACTTAAGGGTTTTAACAAATCGGTACGAATTGCGATATAATAGACCAATATTTTAAATATTTTGTGCAAGGTGGATAAGGTATGTCAGAACATATTGTCGAAAACAACCCTAAGAAAGAGTTCTTATTTGCTTTAGGCGGTGTTGCCTTATTTTTAGGTATCGTCTTACTTATTGGTATTTCTGGATTTTTGCGTCCAGCAGGCGAGCACATTACTGCTGAGACAACCGAAACGTCAGCGGCGGCTGATGAAGCAGAAGCGATTGCTGCTGAAGACACTGCGCCAGCTGAAACAGCACCTGTAGCCGCGGATGCTACAGCGACTGATACTGCTGCAGATGCAAGCGTCACCCCAGCGACCGATACTGATAGCGCTGTGGTTACCGCAGAATCTGGTACTGCAACTGCTTCTGGTACAGTTAGTCAAACTGCGGTTGCAGATGCTGATCTAACGGCTGAGCAAGCAGACGGTGATTTGGAAGCGGGTGATACCACTGATGAAGCGGTAGCCGCACAGTAATATACGTAAGTCGATGCTACCTTTTTAAAGTATGGCTCGACAAACCGCTTCGCTTAAAGTCCAAGTATTTTTGCTTAAAACCTAAGTATTATGGCAATATTATTGTAATACCATAAGCACAACAGCATCGTCATCAATGCCATTGATGCTAAAAATAAAAGCCCGCTTTCAGCCAATGATAGCGGGCTTTTTTGTGGGTATTTGTGTAATTATTGACCAATTATTTCTTTACTTGATTATATCCAAGTGAAACAATGATGCGCCTATATGACCGCTTGTCGGGATAATTATATATTTGGTCGTTAATACAGTGGTCTTTAAAGGAATAAAGTTATGAGTACAGAATCAAAGTCAGAGGTTAGTGCTGCTGAATTGGCAGCACTAGATAATGGATTTATGGGGCACCCTAAGCCGCTACGTCCATTGTTTTTCACAGAAATGTGGGAGCGATTCTCTTATTATAGTATCCGTCCACTATTAGTATTATTTATGGTAGCGACCGTCGGTAGTGGCGGTTTTGGTTTCGATGAGGTCACAGCTTCTGCTATCTATGGTATTTTTGCTGGTTCGTTATATTTAGCGGCAGTACCGGGTGGCTGGTTGGCTGATAATTGGCTCGGTCAAGAGCGTGCACTCTGGTGGGGTAGTATTATTATCGCCCTTGGTCATTTGTGTATCGCACTATCCGCTATGTTTGGGATGACGCTGTTTTTTGTGGGTTTGATGTGTATCGTTCTCGGTTCAGGCTTATTTAAAACCTGTATCTCTGTGATGGTCGGAACGTTGTACCCCAAAGGCGATGCACGCCGTGATAGTGGCTTCACTCTATTTTATATGGGTATCAATATTGGTGCGCTACTGGCTGCCCTTATCGTTGGCGTATTTAAAGAAAAAGGTATGTGGCATGTAGGCTTTGGTGTCGGTGGTCTTGGCATGTTAGCTTCACTATTGATTTATCGTTTTTCAGCTAAAAAAACCTTAAATCGTTATGCTCGTGCCAAAAACATTACGCCTGAATGGGAACAAACGACTGGACGTTTCAAAAATGTAGGTCGCTGGGTTGGTGGGTTTCTCGCGCTACTTGCTGCCATTACTATCTTAGTGTCGACTGGTATTATGCCATTTAACCCTGAAATGGTTGCTCAGTATATGACTTACCTCATTGCAGCAGTCGTCATACTATACTTTGCTGTCATGTTTATTTCACCGCGATTGGACAAAACTGACAAGCTACGTTTGTTAATTTGTTTTATCTTAATCATCGGCTCGACGCTATTTTGGTCAAGCTTTGAGCAGCAGCCAACGTCTTTTAACTTGTTCGCTGATCGCTATACAGACTTGAATGTTTTAGGCTTTGAAGTGCCTAGTATTTGGTTCCAATCGCTTAATCCCTTATTTATTTTAATATTAGCACCGATCATCAGCATTGTCTGGGTCAAGCTTGCCAATCGAGGTCTTGAGCCAAATAGTATGGTAAAGTTTGCGCTTGGTATGTTGTTTGCCGCCGCAGGCTTTGCTTTGATGATATTTGCCTCAAAAAGCATTTTGACTAGCGATGGTGGATTGGCTTCACCTTTATGGTTGGTGGGTAGTTTATTATTGCTGACCCTTGGTGAGTTGGCGCTCAGTCCTGTTGGTCTGTCTGCAATGACTAAGCTTGCGCCAAAAGGTATGCAAGGTCAGATGATGGGGCTTTTCTTTGCTTCTCTCGCTTTAGGTAATTTGGTTGCTGCGTTCTTTGGTGGTCAAGTATCAGCGGATAAGATCGAAGGGTTGCCGGGCTTATTTACGATGATGACAATCTTTTTGGTGGTCACAGCCGTTGTTTTATTGGCATTAGCCAAACCGATCAATAATATGCTGCAAAAAAGCGAGCGTGCAGATAAGCTGAGCTAATTCAGACACACGATTAACGTGATTTAGTATCAATAGCAATACCAGCAAAAATGTTAGATGGCGAGACGTGTTACCATATCGGTAGCACGTTTTATGGTGACACTTAGTAAGTTATTGCCCCCACGCTATTGAAAGTCCGCTTTCCGCCCAAACATCTAATAATGCTCTGCTGTAATGCTCCTAAAAATAGTTAGCCTTATCTATCTGGTCATTGACAACACTTTAATTTTTAAGACATTGAGCGTCTTACGAAGGTTGTTTAGATGCTAAGCATTCAGTGAATGATAAATAACTAATGCCTAAAACAGTTTACTCGCTCAAATAAGATGACTATCCATAGTCGCCTCACAATATGATTTTTCCAAATCTTATTTTTTAAAATCAATAAGGACACCTTTTATGAATAAACAAAGCATCCACGATCGTATCGACAGCCTACGTCAGGCGTTAGTAGCACAAGATCTGACCGCGATTATCGTACCGTCTGCTGATCCGCATTTATCTGAGTATTTACCAGAATATTGGCAAGCGCGCTTATGGTTATCAGGATTCACAGGCTCAGTCGGTACGCTCGTTGTTACCGCTGATTTTGCTGGATTATGGACGGACAGCCGCTATTGGGTACATGCCGCTGACCAATTAGAAGGTACTGGTATTAGCTTAGAGAAGCTTGCACCGGGTCAGCCAAATCATATTGATTGGCTCGCCGAGCACTTGGCTGAGGGTGATAGCGTGGCAGTGGACGGCAATGTATTGTCTATCTCTGAGCAAGATAGATTGTTGAATGCCTTTGATGCCAATGACATTACCTTAATCACTGAGCGTGACGTATTGACAGAAATATGGAGCGATCGTCCAGCGCTACCAACCGCCAGTCTATATCAACACGATGCGCAGTTTGTCGCGCAGTCTGCTACCTCAAAACTTGCCGCTGTACGTGCAGGTATGGCTGAGGCAGGCGCAACCCATCACTTGCTTTCAAGCTTAGACGATATTGCTTGGTTGACCAATTTACGCGGCGCTGATGTTGATTATAACCCTGTGTTTTTGGCACATATGCTCATTAGCGAACATGACGCGACATTGTTTATCGATAACAATAAAGTCAGTAGCGAGATAGCACAAATCTTAAAAGACAGCGGTATCACCCTTGCATCTTATGATGCTGTGCAAGATGCATTAGGGACATTGAGTGCTGATGACTTATTGCTATTAGACCCAAGTAAAGTGGCAGTGGGTACGTTATCTAAAATGGGCGATGGCATAGGTTTTATTGAGCAAATGGCGCCAAGTACGTTGCTAAAATCGGTTAAATCTGACGCTGATATCGACCATGTGCGTGAAGCCATGCGTCAAGATGGTGCGGCATTAAGTGAGTTTTTTGCCGCATTTGAGCAGCGTTTAGCAGACGGTGAGCGTTTAAGCGAGCTGGATGTTGATAGTATGCTCATCGAAGTGCGCAGTCAGCAGCCACATTATGTATCGCCAAGTTTCCCGACTATCGCAGGCTTTAATGAAAATGGTGCGCTGCCACATTATCGTGCAACACCAGAAAAATTCAGCTACCTAGATGTCAATAAAGGCGAAGGTGGTTTATTGCTCATTGACTCAGGCGCTCAGTATCAAAACGGCACCACAGACATCACCCGTGTGGTCGGTATTGGACAGGTAAGCAGCGAACACAAACGTGACTTTACCACCGTACTCAAAGCCCATATTGCCTTAGCAAAAGCGCATTTCCCTGATGGTATCGCTTCACCACTCATCGATGCGATATGCCGTGCACCATTATGGCAGGCACAGATGGATTATGGTCACGGTACTGGGCATGGCGTTGGTTATTTCTTGAACGTCCATGAAGGCCCACAAGTGATTGCTTATAGTGCCAGCATGCCAAAAGAGCGTGCGATGAAAGAGGGCATGATCTCAAGTAATGAGCCAGGTCTATACCGTGAAGGCAAATACGGTATTCGTATTGAGAACCTGATGGTTAATAAACGTGTTGCCCAACCAGTAGAGACGGAATTTGGCGATTTTCTTAATTTTGAGACCGTCACTTATTGCCCAATTGATACTCGTTTAATTGAGTCGTCATTATTGACTCAAATCGAAATTGATTGGTTGAATAATTATCATAGCCAAGTCTATGCTGAGCTAAAAGACCGCGTTGAAGGTGCGGCACTTGACTGGCTGACTGAGCGTACTAAGGCTATCTAAAGTAAACGCTCATATCGACGAAGCTAAAATGAAAAAACCCCCGTAAAGTTTACGGGGGTTTTTTAGTACTAGGAATTTATTACTGAGGATTTATTGCTAAAAGGTGATGCGTAAGAAGTAGAGTTTAGCTTTTTTTAGACTCTTTGTCAGTTCCTGCTTCATCTTCGCTTAGATTTTGAGTCACTTCAGCACGTAACCAAGATTTTAAATTCTCAGACATCAGCATCATTTGCTCACTGAGATAGTCATCAATTTGCATTTCCAACTCACGGATCATCTCTTGATGCGTGGTACTCAGTTTCGCATCTTTCAGTGCCAGTTTGATGGCGGCGCTGGCTTTGTCATTGACCGCTTTTATACTGTGGTCGTCATTGATATGCTTGTCATTAGCGACATTAGAATGTTCACTGATGGTTTTGTTCTCAGAGCTGGTAACAAGGTTATCATCAGTATTAGATTGCGTCGCAGCCGATTTTTCAACATCTTGGTTTTTTTCAACCGTGTTATCAATACTAAGCGATTCTGAATCACTCGCATCATTGGCGTTCATAGCGGTCGTTTTATCAGCAATATTCTTCTTCTCAGCGGCTATTTGCTCAGTTTTCTGTTGTTCTTTTTGCGCGGTATCTGCTGCTTCTTTTAATCTAGCACTTTCTTTTAATCTAGCACTTTCTTTTAATCTAGCACTTTCTTTTAATCTAGCACTTTCTTTTAATCTAGCACTTTCTTTTAATCTAGCACTTTCTTTTAATCTGGCATCCTCTGCCGCTTTTACTTTTTGTTGTTCTTCTCGCTGTTGTTTTTCAGCAGTCGCTTGCTCTTCGGCCTTTTTGTCAGTAATGGCTTTAGCGATGGCTTGCTCCGCTTCATGGTTTTCGTAGAGCTCATCGATGTGGGTATCCAAATCATGAGTATTAAAGACAAAGCTTTCAAATGGGGTATCGTTTTGCAGTAAGGTGGTGATGTCTTTTAGCTCTTGGGTAATTGCTGCGCGAATAGGTTCAGGCGCACACGTCCAGCGCTGATAAAACTGATGGGAAAATGAGTAGCTTGACATGGTATCGTCCATAAATGTTCCAAAAATTACCCCTTATCATACGCAAATACGATAAGGGGCTGCAAGTGGACAAACGTAGCAAATCTGACACCAAGGTTACAACAACCGATATGATGAGTGTTATACCTTAATGATTCACGGGCCAGCGCGCAAATACTAACGAGCCATTGGTACCACCAAAGCCAAAGCTATTGGATACGGCATACTGTAAGTTTTCAACTTTGCGCGATTGGTTGGCGACATAGTCGAGGTTACAGTTGTCTTCCACATTGTCCAAATTAATGGTGGGTGGCACATGCTGATGCTGTAGGGCAAGGACGGTGAATATGGCTTCAACAGCACCCGCGGCACCAAGCAAATGACCCGTCATCGATTTGGTTGAGCTGACCAAAATGCGGTCTTTAACTGGGGCAAAAACGGTTTCAATAGCAATAGATTCAGCGACATCACCCGCAGGGGTGCTGGTGCCATGAGCATTGACATAACCAACACTCGATGGCTCAATGCCAGCATCATTTAGGGCATTACGCATCGCTCGCGCCGCACCGCTGCCATCTTCAGGCGGTGCTGTGATGTGGCTGGCATCATCACTCATCCCAAAGCCGACCAGTTCAGCGAGTATGGTTGCACCACGTGCTTTGGCGTGAGCGAGGCTTTCTAGTACCACCATACCCGCGCCATCACCGAGCACAAAACCATCACGGTCTTTGTCAAAGGGACGCGAGGCTTTGGTTGGCTCGTCATTGCGAGTTGAGAGGGCATGCATGGCACCAAAACCTGATATGCCAAGTGGGCTTGATCCTTTTTCACTACCACCTGCTAGCATGACATCGGCATCACCATAAGCAATCAAACGTGCAGCGAGACCCATCGCATGGGTAGCGGTGGTACAAGCCGTCGATGTCGCAAGGTTGGGACCTTTTAAGGTATGTTTAATCGCCACTAAGCCTGCTGCCATATTCACAATAGAGCCAGGAATGATAAAGGGCGAAACTTTCATAGCGCCTTTCTCTCGTAGCGTATCGCGACTGTTTTCAATGGTTTGGATACCACCAATACCTGAGCCTAAAATAATGCCGAATCGTTCTTGATTAACCCCGTGTACGGGCGCATCAGCAGCACTTACTTCATCGATAAAACCAGCGTTCTGTAATGCCATACTAGAGGCGGCAATACCATAATGAATAAATTCATCATAGCGTCGCGCGTCTTTGGCATTCATATATTGCTTGGCATCGAAATCCTTGACCACGCCAGCAATTTGAGCGCGATAGCCAGTAGCATCAAAATGTGTAATTGGCGCGATGCCGCTATCACCATTGAGCAGCTTAGTCCATGAGCTATCGACGTCGAGTCCCAAAGGTGTCAACGCACCCATACCCGTAATTACGACGCGCAAGTCATCGCTACGCTCATAGTGCGGTAGTTTCTGACGCGGTTGATGCTCTGCTGTTGCGCTAGCATCATTGGTAGCTTGATCAGTAAGTGAACTGCTGTGTTGGCTCATGCGATATATCCTATACTTACAAGTCCTAAGAGGAGGGTATTTCAGAATTCATTATAAAACACATAAGTGCACGTGTGTAAACTAAAATTTGACCAGTCAGGCGAAACAAACCTGACCCAAAACCACGCCTTTACTCGCGCCAGTGACAGCTGGTAAGTTACCCGTTTCACCTATTAGTGTTTGCCGTGCGAGCCATGCAAAGGCGACGGCTTCGACCCAAGCAGGATTCAGCCCTAAGCTGGCAGTGGTCTCTACTGTGCAATGAGGCAGATGCGCCTGCAAGCGAGTCATCAAATAATCGTTTAATGCACCGCCACCACAGACGTAAACCGAGCTATTTTCATGAGCATTAATAAACATGTTAATTTGCATACTGGCACTCATCGCTGTCAGCTCAGTGAGTGTTGCCTGTACATCGGCAGATGAGTAACGGACATCAGCAGATGCTTGATCGAATTTTTGCAGCTCATCTTGTAGCCAAGCTAGGTTAAAATCTTCGCGCCCTGTACTTTTAGGATAGCTTTTATGAAAAAAAGGATGTTCCAAAAGCTGATTAAGTAGCGGCTCAACCACTTGTCCTGACTGCGCCCATGCGCCGCCCGCATCATAATCTTTTTCGGTATGCAGTGTTGTCCACGCATCTAGCAGTAAATTGGCAGGGCCAGTATCATAACCTACGACACTGTTTATATGCTGATTGTCTGCATTTTCTAAATTGCTATGAGTATCTGCTGGCAAAACGGCTATATTGGCAATACCGCCCAAGTTTAATAACACCCGCATGCTATCAGGCGTGGCAAATAACGCTTGATGAAAAGCTGGCACCAACGGTGCGCCTTGTCCACCAACCGCCATATCACGGCGGCGAAAATCACTGACGACGCTGATGCCAGTACGTTCAGCGATGATATTGGCATCGAGCAATTGCAAGCTAAAGCCCATCTGCGGGCGATGACGCACGGTTTGACCATGACAGCCAATTGCTAGTACCGACTCACTATCAGTATTGGATTGCTGCAATAACGTATTGACCACGTCGCTGGCAAATTCAGCATATGCTTTACTTGCCCAACCGAACCAGTCAAGCTCGCTATTCGGTTCACCCTCTGCTGGTATCAGTTCTTGAACACCATTAGGCTGACATAATGCCAATAATACCTCACGCAAACGTGGCGGGAAATCTTGGCTATGAGTTGCTAATAGTTGCATGGGCTGTTGAGTGGCTTTTTCCCCACTGAATTGACAAAGCACCGCATCCATACCATCTAAGCTGGTGCCTGACATCATGCCGATATATAAGCCATCATCGAAGTTTTCAAACACCTTTTGCTCAAGCGCATCGGTCAAGGTGGCATAGTTTAAATCATCCATATTATTTAAACTGTGCTCTAGATTGAAACTTGTGTCAGTATTATGATGAGTATCAGCAATCGATGCGGGGTTGGTCATGGCAATTTACCTTAAAAAACGCTAGTATATCTGTCAAATTCTAACATCTTTTAGCGGCTACGAAACTTTAATCCCATTGCCAAAAATCAGAGTAGTGATAAACGAGTGCAAGTACTACATTTATTAGATAATAGACCAAACGAGTTTGACGCTGCTAATAATCGTATTTTTGTGCTTGGTATAAATAGCCTAAACGCGTCACCCTTTTAATAAAGACAATAAAGAGAGCATCATGACCACTCAGACCTACACCTTAGAAGAACAACTTGCCCTGATTCAGCGCGGTACCCAAGAGATCCTATCTGAAGACGATTTGGTTAAGAAGTTAAAACTGAATCGCCCGCTACGTATCAAAGCAGGCTTTGATCCCACTGCACCAGACTTGCATTTGGGTCATACCGTGCTGATTAATAAGCTGAAGCATTTTCAAGATTTGGGTCATGAGATTTATTTTCTAATCGGTGATTATACCGCCAAGATTGGCGACCCTTCTGGCAAAAACAGCACGCGTCCGCCATTGACCGATGAGCAAATCAAAGTCAATGCGCAGACTTATGCGGAACAAGTCTTTAAGATTTTGGATAAAGAAAAAACCAAGATTGTCTTTAACTCCGAATGGTTTAAAGACATGTCAGCGGGCGATATGATTCAGCTCTCTAGCCAGCTGACCGTCTCGCGTATGCTTGAGCGCGATGATTTCTCTAAACGCTACGCGGCGCAAACGCCCATTGCTATCCATGAGTTTTTATACCCATTGGTGCAAGGCTATGACTCTATTGCGCTAAAAGCTGACGTCGAGCTTGGTGGTACCGACCAAACTTTTAATATTTTGATGGGACGCACCCTGCAAGGTCGTTACGGACAAGAGCCACAAGTGTGTATCACCGTGCCAATCTTAGAAGGGCTAGACGGCGTCAATAAAATGTCTAAGTCGCTCGGTAACTATGTCGGCATTTATGATGCGCCGGGTACCATGTACCAAAAACTACTATCTATGCCAGATACCTTAATCCGTCGCTACTTCGAGTTTTTAAGCTTTAAGCCGATGGAAGAAGTTGAAGGTTTAATGAAAGAGATGGAAAATGGTCGCAATCCACAAGAAATCAAACGTATCCTTGCTGAAGAATTAATCGAGCGTTTTCACGATGCCGATGCTGCTGCCATTGCGCACAAGTCAGCAGGTAACGTATTAGCTGATGGTGAACTGCCTGTTGATTTGCCAGAAGTGACATTAGATTTGGAAGGTGCTGAGGCGCTATTTATTACTCAAGTACTCAACCAAGCTGGATTGGCTAAAAATAGCTCATCAGCTAAAGATATGATTAAGCGTGGCGCGGTAAAAGTAGATGGTGAAGTCGTCGATGCGAGCTTTAGCTTAACGGCTGGTCAAACGGTCGTTATCCAAGCAGGCAAAAAGGCGTATGCGAAAGTGACGGTGGGTTAGGTTAAAGACAATTCTTTTATAAAATTTAATTTAAAATAGGGCTATAATATTAATTATAGCCTTGTTTAACTCTAAAAGGATATTCTAGGAAGTTATGACAAATCGTCAATTAGTGAGACATTCTCCAATAGCATTGAGTCATTACCGACAACAGATGTCGCTATCTGTAGATTTGCTTGCCAAAAAAACCTCCATTCCTTCTAAAAAAATTGAAAGTGCTGAGGTCGAGAATAATGTTTTCACAATTAAACAGCTCAATAAATTAGCTGACATACTTCTAGTACCAGTTTCTTATTTAACTTTTGATTCAGTAATTAGTCGTGAATTACCTAAAGTCATTGATTTTAGAAATAAGTATGAAGATATATCAGGAGAAGATGAAGAGCAAAGTTATCAATTCCAAAAAGTAGCTCAGGAAGCATATATCGACAGAGACAATCTATTAAGTATTTATGAGTCTTTAGATGAAAATATAAGTAATTTTGGTTTAAATCTCTTAGGAAGTAATGCACAGCACGATGCACAATTAATCATAGATTTCTTAAATTTAGAGGAAGAAAATCTTTTAGAGTCAGGCTCTGATTATTATAAGTCTTGGCGTACTATAGTGGAAAAAAATGATGTAATTGTTTTAGAGAAATCCAATCCTTCTTTAAGCTCAGAAGGTATGTCTTTGTACTATGATAAATTACCTATCATAGTGATTTTAACTACGGGACAGTCACCCGCACGTCGACTTTTTACTCTAATACACGAACTGGTACATTTAGGTTTGAAGCAAAGTGCTTTGGACGGCAACTTGATATATTCTAACTATACTGAAGAGGTTTATTGTAATGAGGTTGCAGGATATGTTTTAGTCCCTAGTTCAATTGTCTATAAATATTACTCTTCGAACTTATCTCTAAGTGAGAACATACTAGCAATTCGAAAAGTTACTAAGGCTAGTCGACCAGCGGTTGCTATTCAGCTTAAACAATTAGGTTTAGTAAAACAAATAGAGCTTGAAGACTACCTAAAAAGCCTTCAAGTTGAAAACTCTGGAGGTTTTGGGGTTAAGAAGAGACACACCACATATAATCATTTTGGTAAAGTTTATTTACAGCAAGTATTTTCAGCTATTTGGAAAGAAGAGCTAACTATTAATTCTGCAATGGACTTGCTGAGAATTCCTAATCGTATTGAGGATTTGAAGTACTTAGAAGATAAGGCGTTTTCTTGATGATAAGAGTCTGTTTAGATACTAATGCTATTATTGATATTTGCTATCGATATTATCCTATTGAAATATTTAAAACAATTTGGGATTCGCTTTTAAACTCGATATCTGCTGGACTTATTAAATTTGTCGTTTCTGAAGATATTAGACAGGAAATTTCCGGTCGAGTAGCGCTTTTCGATGGGTATTCACCTATAGTTTTGGATGATTTTTTCAAATCATTCAACATTGAAGTAATAAGAAAGACGACATATCAAACTCAACTTTTATATCTACAAAATCAAATGATTGAAGAATTACCATTCTTTCAGAACATGAAGGTAGAGAGGCGTTTAAAGAAGGTTAATGGGATTAGTAATGATCTATCTAATATAGCTGTTGCTATAAGCAAAAATGCTTGTGTTTTAACAAGTGAACAAGGGTTTAACAAAGATATATCTAAAGAATTAGTAGGTGACATAAAGATACCTGATACATGTAAATATAAAAGCATAATATGTTATACATGGTTAGATTTATTTAATTACCTCGGAATCAATAAAATTTAATGAGAAAATGATTTTATGACCCAAACCATCCCCCAAGGTATTTACCGCCATTATAAAGGCAGTCTTTACCAAGTCTTGCATACTGCTCAGCATTCAGAAACTGAAGAAATGTTAGTCGTTTATCGCTGCCTATACGGTGAGTATGGCGTTTGGGTGCGACCGCTCGCAATGTTTACGGAAACTGTTGAATTTGATGGTAAGGAAGTACCACGGTTTGAGTTGGTTAAAGTATTAGCTGATTGATATCTCAAAATATTTAAAATTAATTGTTCAAATAAAAAGCGTCTGTTAAGGACGCTTTTTTTATATAAATGAAGCGGTCAAATAAATTTAAGCACGCACTCTATGCCGCTATTCGCTAGCAAATGACTGTAATAGGGGATGTATATAATAGATACTATATGTACTAAGTGATGAATAAGGATAATAGCGCATGGACAAGCTGACGTTACCATCACTTGATAGTAGCCTATATCCACAACTTTGGCAGCAGCAAACATTTACCAATCCGCAGGCTTTGCTGTTAGCAATGCTTACGGTAGATATCACAGTAGATGCTGATGCTTTCACAAATCAGCTGTTAAAAAATGATACTTACCAAGACTGGATTAATAGCAGTGTATTTGGGCGTTACTTGCAGCGTAATTTTACGGCGTTCTCTCAGCAAATAGAAGACAGTTTCAACATTGATATGCCTTCGCTGTTTCGTCAGGAATTGATGCGTCACGCGCAGTATTTACCGCTAGAGCAGGTATTGTTTTTTGCAGGGGATTTGCCAAAAAGCGTGCGTCAAACAAAGGTTTTAAGCACAACCGTTAATCCTGCCACCGTAATCATTGATGCTCAAAAATTAAGTACAAAATCTACCATCAATAATCCGACCATGATTATCAATCAGATAGTGATTAGGGGCAAGCAAGTATTAGGATTTCCGATACGCCATAATAAACGCACTAGCGAGCGCGTGCGTAATGAGGTATTGATTTTGGATTTTCAAGAGTTGCGCTTGGTCAATGAAGAGAATGTTAGTAGCAAAAAAAGAAGCAACATAGGTGAGACTATATTGCTTCGGTCTTATGAACTGCGTTAATGAGCCAAACGGTCAGCTAAAACTTTAAGAATCTTGCTTAGCAATCGTCAGCCCGTTATAAGTTTGCGCGACAGGCATTACCTCCAAACGATTGACGTTAATATGAGCAGGCGACTCAATCAGCCATAATAAAATATCGCCAATATCATCGCCGGTCATGGTTTTAAAGCCGTCGTAAACCTTGGCGGCTTTATCGTCATCGCCATGAAAGCGCACGTTTGAAAACTCAGTACCCGCGACATTACCCGGTTCAAGGTTGGTCACGCGCACTTGCGTACCGATGAGATCCGCGCGCAGATTTAGGCTAAACTGTTTGACAAAGGCTTTGGTCGCACCATAGACGTTACCGCCGAAGTAAGGCCAACTGCCCGCAATTGAACCAACGTTGATAATATAACCGCTATCGCGCGCTACCATTGCTGGCAAGACTGCATGGGTTAGCGCCATCAACCCTTTCACATTGGTATCAGTCATACGCATCCAGTCATCAAGGCTGGCCTTGTACGCAGGTTCTGTACCGAGTGCCAGCCCGGCATTATTCACCAAGACATCGATTTGGTTAAAACCGTCAGGCAAATCAGCGATAATTTGCGGAATAGTAGCCGTGTTACTCACATCCATGACCACAGGTAAAAATGCTTCGCCTAAAGTGTCTGCTAAAGCATTCAGCTTATCGAGGCGTCTGGCACAACCAATCACGCGATGACCATTGGCAACCAAACGCTCGGCCAGCGCTTTACCAAAACCTGCACTTGCGCCTGTAATCAATATGTTCATCTTATATCCTTATCATTGATGTCTTGTGCTTAGGTCATAGTTTTTATGACGACGACTTATCTTGGTTTATTTACTTTTTCTTACTTGTTAAATAGTTGCTTACCAAAGATTTTATCACCCGCATCGCCTAAACCTGGGATGATATAACCATGTTCATCTAAATGACTGTCTAGTGCAGCGGTATAAATGGTCACGTCAGGATGTGCTTCATTGACCACACGTACGCCTTCAGGTGCCGCAACCAATACCAAGGCTTTAATGTTGGTACAGCCGTTTTTCTTCAGCATTTCAATAGTTGCGACCATTGAGCCGCCAGTGGCTAACATTGGGTCAATGATAAGGGCTGGGCGTTTGTCCATGTGGCTGACAAATTTTTCAAAGAATGGCACCGGTTGTAAGGTTTCTTCATCACGCTGTAAACCGACGACAGAAATTTTTGCGGTAGGAATCAAATCGAGCACGCCGTCAAGCATACCAATACCCGCACGTAAAATCGGTACAATCGTTGCAGTCTTACCGATGATTTGTTCACCTGTGATTTCACCACACCAGCCTTGCATTGGGAAGGTTTCGATTTCAAAATCACGGCTTGCTTCATACGCCATCAAGCGTGCAAGCTCTTTGGTCAACGTGCGAAACTTATAAGTACTACAGTCTTTTTCGCGCATAAGGCTGAGTTTATGACGGACTAACGGGTGATCAATGACGGTGATTTTTAAGTCGCTCATAAGGTTTCTCTTGGTTTTTTGGTCCGATGCTTGCGCAGTTACTGCGGTTGCCATTAGTATAAAAGATACAAACACTTACTGCACTTCAACCTTATATCTATCTCACAAATAGTAAGCTTACTGCTTTGATAATAAAGTAAGCCAAATATATTTATGGCAGGGTTGGTTTTATTTAAGCCGACTATGTTTGACTATAATAGCGCCCTAATAAATGAAGCAGTGTTTAGGCTTGCTATGATAGCAAAAAAACCGCTTTTCTGATGAAGAATCTTATGACTACACAACCATATCACACCCATAATAATACGCATCAAACCGATAATAGCTTGATATTATCTGAAGCCCAAGCAGCAGAAGTAGAAACACATCCGTTTGCTCCCGTTTTACCACCTAATGCTACGGTAATGATGATGGGCACTTTTCCACCGACCGCTGATAAATGGGCAATGCCATTTCACTATCCAAACTTTTACAATGACATGTGGCGTATTTATGGCAGTGTATTTTTTGACGATGTGGATTACTTTCGGGTAGGTAAAGAAAAACGCTTCGATCCTGAGCGTATTCGCACCTTTATGTTTGAGCGCGGTATCGCCTCCTGTCCGACCGTCAAGCAAGCGATTCGCGAGACTGGTAATGCTTCAGATAAAAACTTAACGGTTGTCACACCCGTTGACCTAGATAGTATATTGCCAAAAGTGCCAAAGGTTGAAACCTTGTTTACCACGGGCGGTAAGGCAACAGAAGTGCTGCTTGGTTTATTAGCCGAGCCACCTGCCAAGTCTAAGTATCCTAAGACCAATCAAAGTATGGACTATCCTTACCAATGGCAAAGTAACCAAAGTCAAAAAGCGGATGTTAATGATTTAACCTTATATAGGTTACCTTCGACTTCACGTGCATATCCTTTAGCGATAGATAAGAAAATTGCTGCTTATAAAGACTTCTTCAAAAAGATAGGCAAGCTGTAAAAGCGCTTCTATATAAGAAGCGCTAACTGAGAACAAGGGCTGTTGTTGGTAAGGGTAAAACTATTTTTAACCCTAACCGCCTAATAAATAGAAGGTATTGACGACAAATTTAGATAATCTTCAAAATAGTAAATAAACCACCTCAGCCCAGCGCAAATAAACATACACTACTACCCAGTTAAAGCAAAAGTAGCGTCGCCATTCTGCCAATTTAGTCTAATATCCAAGATTATTCAATATTAAGCTAAAATAGCCCTTGACTAAAGATTCAAACCCTCTATAATACGCCCTCATCAAGACGAGCTGGAAGCTTATATGTAAGATACATATAAATAACCCAATTCACTTGAAGAAACAAAACATAAAAAAGCTTGACAAATCAAATCATTATGATAAGATAGTCGGCTCGCTAGATAGCTTGACCCGTAAGGGATTAAGGCTAAATAGCAATAGAATTACCCTATATATCAGTTACTGGACGACAGTGATTGAGCACTATTTAAAAGCATAACTAAAGAACAACTTGTGTGGATTTTTGCTGATTCAGAATGCTAAAAAATAAAGTTGGTTTTAACTCCTTTTCGGAGTTCATTCTAACTATAAAAATTATCATTTAAGACAGCAGAAAAACTCAAAGTTAATTCATTACGAACATAATTTTTAGCGATTTTGCCAGATTAGATGAGCCAAGTTTAGAAGCTTCTTTAAAGAGCTTCATAGCAAGATTAAACTGAAGAGTTTGATCATGGCTCAGATTGAACGCTGGCGGCAGGCTTAACACATGCAAGTCGAGCGGTAACAGGAGAAGCTTGCTTCTCGCTGACGAGCGGCGGACGGGTGAGTAATACTTAGGAATCTACCTAGTAGTGGGGGATAGCACGGGGAAACTCGTATTAATACCGCATACGACCTACGGGAGAAAGGGGGCAGTTTACTGCTCTCGCTATTAGATGAGCCTAAGTCGGATTAGCTAGATGGTGGGGTAAAGGCCTACCATGGCGACGATCTGTAGCTGGTCTGAGAGGATGATCAGCCACACCGGGACTGAGACACGGCCCGGACTCCTACGGGAGGCAGCAGTGGGGAATATTGGACAATGGGGGAAACCCTGATCCAGCCATGCCGCGTGTGTGAAGAAGGCCTTTTGGTTGTAAAGCACTTTAAGCAGTGAAGAAGACTCCATGGTTAATACCCATGGACGATGACATTAGCTGCAGAATAAGCACCGGCTAACTCTGTGCCAGCAGCCGCGGTAATACAGAGGGTGCAAGCGTTAATCGGAATTACTGGGCGTAAAGGGAGCGTAGGTGGCTCTATAAGTCAGATGTGAAATCCCCGGGCTTAACCTGGGAACTGCATCTGAAACTGTAGAGCTAGAGTATGTGAGAGGAAGGTAGAATTCCAGGTGTAGCGGTGAAATGCGTAGAGATCTGGAGGAATACCGATGGCGAAGGCAGCCTTCTGGCATAATACTGACACTGAGGCTCGAAAGCGTGGGTAGCAAACAGGATTAGATACCCTGGTAGTCCACGCCGTAAACGATGTCTACTAGTCGTTGGGTCCCTTGAGGACTTAGTGACGCAGCTAACGCAATAAGTAGACCGCCTGGGGAGTACGGCCGCAAGGTTAAAACTCAAATGAATTGACGGGGGCCCGCACAAGCGGTGGAGCATGTGGTTTAATTCGATGCAACGCGAAGAACCTTACCTGGTCTTGACATATCTAGAATCCTGCAGAGATGCGGGAGTGCCTTCGGGAATTAGAATACAGGTGCTGCATGGCTGTCGTCAGCTCGTGTCGTGAGATGTTGGGTTAAGTCCCGCAACGAGCGCAACCCTTGTCCTTAGTTACCAGCGGGTTAAGCCGGGAACTCTAAGGATACTGCCAGTGACAAACTGGAGGAAGGCGGGGACGACGTCAAGTCATCATGGCCCTTACGACCAGGGCTACACACGTGCTACAATGGTAGGTACAGAGGGCAGCTACACAGCGATGTGATGCGAATCTCAAAAAGCCTATCGTAGTCCAGATTGGAGTCTGCAACTCGACTCCATGAAGTAGGAATCGCTAGTAATCGCGGATCAGAATGCCGCGGTGAATACGTTCCCGGGCCTTGTACACACCGCCCGTCACACCATGGGAGTTGATTGCACCAGAAGTGGATAGCTTAACCTTCGGGGGAGCGTTCACCACGGTGTGGTTGATGACTGGGGTGAAGTCGTAACAAGGTAGCCGTAGGGGAACCTGCGGCTGGATCACCTCCTTATAGATGGCATTCGGTCAGCAAGAATTCACAACAAGTTGTTCTTTAGTTTAAGCTTACGTTTTAACAAGCGTAATTGGGTCTGTAGCTCAGCTGGTTAGAGCACCGTGTTGATAACGCGGGGGTCAGTGGTTCAAGTCCACTTAGACCCACCATTTTATAATGGGGCCATAGCTCAGTTGGTAGAGCGCCTGCCTTGCACGCAGGAGGTCAACGGTTCGACTCCGTTTGGCTCCACCACTATAGACGAATAAGCTTTAAGTGCTAATAGTATAAATAGAAACAAGTGATTTTAACTGATTACTTCTTTCTGTTTTATACAGAATCTGTGACTCGACGAGAGCATAGAGACTATTTAAAAACATAGATATGAGTCTGGGTTAGGAAGAGCGTGTTCACGCGCACTTCTTAACCTTAGTAATCAACCTCTTAACGACATCAGTTGTTATCCCAGGGGTTGATTACTAAAAAAAGTAAAGAGAACTGAATCAAGCGTATAAACATAGGTGATATCGTTATCATAATTAGATCTTATGACACTTTGAAGTCAACACTTATTTATAAGTTAGACTACTTGGGGTTGTATGGTCAAGTAATGAAGCGCACATGGTGGATGCCTTGGCAGTCAGAGGCGATGAAAGACGTGACAGCCTGCGATAAGCTTCGGGGAGGCGGCAATATCCTGTGATCCGGAGATTTCTGAATGGGGAAACCCACCTACCATAAGGTAGGTATCTTGTACTTGTACAAGAAGCGAACGAGGGGAAGTGAAACATCTCAGTACCCTTAGGAATAGACATCAAATGAGATTCCCCTAGTAGCGGCGAGCGAACGGGGAGAAGCCGATTAATGCTAATGTAGAAGAACAGCGTGGGAAAGCTGACCGTAGTAGGTGATAGTCCTGTATTCGAAACATTAGCGTTAACATATTAAGTAGAGCGGGGCACGAGAAATCCTGTTTGAAGATGGGGGGACCATCCTCCAAGGCTAAATACTCCTGACTGACCGATAGTGAACCAGTACCGTGAGGGAAAGGCGAAAAGAACCCCTGTGAGGGGAGTGAAATAGAACCTGAAACCGTGTGCGTACAAGCAGTGGGAGCCTTAATTTATTAGGGTGACCGCGTACCTTTTGTATAATGGGTCAGCGACTTATATTCTGTAGCAAGGTTAACCGTTTAGGGGAGCCGTAGGGAAACCGAGTCTTAATAGGGCGCCATAGTTGCAGGGTATAGACCCGAAACCGAGTGATCTATCCATGAGCAGGTTGAAAGTGCCGTAACAGGCACCGGAGGACCGAACCCACTGTCGTTGAAAAGCCAGGGGATGACTTGTGGATAGGGGTGAAAGGCTAATCAAACTCGGTGATAGCTGGTTCTCCCCGAAAGCTATTTAGGTAGCGCCTCGGACGAACACCATTGGGGGTAGAGCACTGTTTCGGCTAGGGGGTCATACCGACTTACCAAACCGATGCAAACTCCGAATACCGATGAGTGATATCCGGGAGACACACAGTGGGTGCTAACGTCCATTGTGGAGAGGGAAACAACCCAGACCGCCAGCTAAGGCCCCAAATTCCTAGTTAAGTGGGAAACGAGGTGGGAAGGCATAGACAGCTAGGAGGTTGGCTTAGAAGCAGCCATCCTTTAAAGAAAGCGTAATAGCTCACTAGTCGAGTCGGCCCGCGCGGAAGATGTAACGGGGCTCAAACTAGGAGCCGAAGCTGCGGATTTGAATTTGTTTTCAAGTGGTAGGGGAGCGTTGTGTAAGCCTGTGAAGGTGTGTCGTAAGGCATGCTGGAGGTATCACAAGAGCGAATGCTGACGTGAGTAACGATAATGCGAGTGAAAAGCTCGCACGCCGGAAGATCAAGGGTTCCAGTCCAACGTTAATCGGGGCTGGGTGAGTCGACCCCTAAGGCGAGGCCGAAAGGCGTAGTCGATGGGAAATCGGTTAATATTCCGATACTTGTTTATAATGCGATGGAGGGACGGAGAAGGTTATGTCAGCCTGGCGTTGGTTGTCCAGGTGAAAGGATGTAGGCTTACAACTTAGGTAAATCCGGGTTGTTATATGGCTGAGATCTGATAGCAAGCTGTACTTGTACAGTGAAGTGGCAAATACCATGCTTCCAGGAAAAGCTTCTAAGCAATAGTTATAAACGAATCGTACCCTAAACCGACACAGGTGATCAGGTAGAGAATACCAAGGCGCTTGAGAGAACTCTGCTGAAGGAACTAGGCAAAATGGTACCGTAACTTCGGGAGAAGGTACGCTGCTGATGGTGATAGGACACGCTCCTTGAGCTGTTGGCAGTCGCAGATACCAGGCTGCTGCAACTGTTTATTAAAAACACAGCACTCTGCAAACACGAAAGTGGACGTATAGGGTGTGATGTCTGCCCGGTGCTGGAAGGTTAATTGATGGGGTTAGCGTAAGCGAAGCTCTTGATCGAAGCCCCAGTAAACGGCGGCCGTAACTATAACGGTCCTAAGGTAGCGAAATTCCTTGTCGGGTAAGTTCCGACCTGCACGAATGACATAATGATGGCAGCGCTGTCTCCAGCAGAGACTCAGTGAAATCGAAATCGCAGTGAAGATGCTGTGTACCCGCGGCTAGACGGAAAGACCCCGTGAACCTTTACTACAGCTTTACATTGAACTTTGACCTGACTTGTGCAGGATAGGTGGGAGGCTTTGAAGCCGAGACGCTAGTCTCGGTGGAGCCAATCTTGAAATACCACCCTGGTCATGTTGGGGTTCTAACTCAGGTATAACAATACCGAGGACAATGTATGGTGGGTAGTTTGACTGGGGCGGTCTCCTCCTAAAGAGTAACGGAGGAGTACGAAGGTGCGCTCAGACCGGTCGGAAATCGGTCGTAGAGTATAAAGGCAAAAGCGCGCTTAACTGCGAGACCCACAAGTCGAGCAGGTACGAAAGTAGGTCTTAGTGATCCGGTGGTTCTGTATGGAAGGGCCATCGCTCAACGGATAAAAGGTACTCTGGGGATAACAGGCTGATACCGCCCAAGAGTTCATATCGACGGCGGTGTTTGGCACCTCGATGTCGGCTCATCTCATCCTAGGGCTGAAGCAGGTCCTAAGGGTATGGCTGTTCGCCATTTAAAGAGGTACGCGAGCTGGGTTTAGAACGTCGTGAGACAGTTCGGTCCCTATCTACCGTGGGCGTTGGAAATTTGAGAGGATCTGCTCCTAGTACGAGAGGACCAGAGTGGACGAACCTCTGGTGTTCGGGTTGTCACGCCAGTGGCATTGCCCGGTAGCTACGTTCGGATGGGATAACCGCTGAAAGCATCTAAGCGGGAAGCCCACCTCAAGATTAGATTTCCCTAAAGAGCCGTTGAAGACTACGACGTTGATAGGCAGGGTGTGGAAGTGCAGCGATGCATGTAGCTAACCTGTACTAATTGCTCGTTTGGCTTGACCATACAACACCCAAGTGGTTTGTATGAAAGCTCTAATTAATCTATCTTGTATAAGTGAAAGCTTATAGAAACGAGAGAATATTTCGATATCACCTTTAACCTTGATTCAGTTAGGTTACTGTTGGTCGACCATAAACTAAACACTTATAGTCAAACAATAAAAATAACAGACTCATATCTAACCCCCTTTGCTGACGACAATAGCATGATGGCACCACCTGATCCCTTCCCGAACTCAGAAGTGAAACATCATTGCGCCAATGGTAGTGTGGGTTCGCCCATGTGAGAGTAGGTCATCGTCAGCTCTCTATTCAAAGTAAAACCCCCTTCTGCATAAGCAGAAGGGGGTTTTACTTTGGCTGGGGGGTTGAGATTAAGTATAAAGGTTATACTTAATCTAACTTATTTTTATAATTCACACTCTATAAGTATATTTTCTATTTGAATTGACGATTTTTTTGTTTAATTGCTATGCAATTTTATGAATATATTTTCTATTCCTGCCATCAAAATGATTTGACTTATATCATTATAGCTGCTAATTTTAAACTAGATTTTTATTACAGGTATGTAAAAGATATATTTAAAACTTGTAAATTATTACATCTGGTATAGATTGGATTGTTTACCAGTGATGTATTACTCCTATTTTCACAATTATCAAAAGGAATTGATAATGAAGCTAGCTCCTCTTTTTTCAATTGGTGCCTTAGCGGCTGTTAGTCTTTTAGGCTGCTCTAACCAATCTTCTAACATGACTGATGGCTCATCAGCAACCTCTCAAGAAACGACCGTTTTACGCTTCTCTCACTTTTGGCCAGCAACCTCTTCTATCAGCACAGAAGTTTTTGAACCTTGGGCAAAGCAAATTGAAACAGATTCTAATGGTCGCTTAAAAGTAGAGTTGTATCCTTCCGCGGGTCTTGCCAAAGCAGATGTTACGTACGAATCTGCTGCTAAAGGTACGATAGATATCGGCTCACAAGCACATGGTTATACCAGTGGTCGTTTTCCTTTAACTCAAATCACTGAACTTCCTGGTTTATCAAACTCAGCGACTCAAATGGGTTGTATGCTTCAGACTCTTTATGAGGATGGCACGCTTGCTAGTGAGTATGAAGACTCACATCTACTATTCATGTATGGCGCTGGGCCTGGCTCACTGCATACTACGGATAAGTTGATTCGGACTCCTGAAGACATGAAAGGTATGCGCATCCGACGCCCTTCTGCAGTCGCAGGTGATATTATCGAAAGCGCTGGGGCATCACCAGTAGGATTGCCTGCTAATGATATGTATACCTCGCTACAGCGCGGCGTCGTCGATGGGTTGAGTTTTCCATGGGAAGCCGTAACAGCGTTCAAAATTGACGAAATCACCAAATATCATACCAACATTCCTTTTTATAGTTCGGCGCTGATGGTTACTATGAATAAGGATAAATATAACAACTTACCTGATGATTTAAAGCAAGTGTTGGATAAAAACTCAGGAATGGCATTGGCTAATAAAGTTGGTGAAGTGTTTGATAAGCATGATCAAATGGCCATTCAAGCTGCTAAAGCTAAAGGCGATGAGATCGTTGAAATTCCTGATCCATTGAATGATCCTGATTGGAAAGGACCACTTGAAAAGGGTACTAAAAAATATCTAAGTGATGTCAATGCTTTGGGTTTAGATGCTGATAGTGTCTATGAGAAAGCAAAAGCTGCCAGTGCTGCTTGCAAAGTGGTATAACCCATTGGAGGTGTCACATGGCATTTTTAGTAAAAATCAGTATTCTAATCTCTAGATTATGCCAGTTTATCGGTGGTATCAGTCTTATTATTATTGTTCTCACAACGATGCTCGATGTGACTGCTCGTTATATTTTCAAGCTGACTGGTGGTGAGTTTGGCTTTACCGTTAAAGGCAGTGTAGAGATCGTTTCTTACTTCATGCTCTTTGCTTTACTTGCTGCCTTTGGCGCTTTCGTCGAACGCTCACAAATCATCGTTGATGTCTTTACCCAAAAAATGCCGCAAGCCATTAAAGGTTATATGATGGGCGTCTTTATGATGGGCTTTTTTATCATCGGTATCGTCTTTGCTTGGGGTCTGTATGAGAGTGCGGTTGATGCCATAGAGTATGGCAAGGTTACCCAAGACCTTCGATTGTCAATGATGCCCATCTATGCATTTAGTGCATTTTTAAGTCTCTTACTCGCCATTCGCTCATTAATCGAATCTATCAATATCTTTAAAACGGGCGAGTTCTTTGACGCCGAGGAGACAGGTGCATGAGTCCAGAAATTATTGGAGCTATCGGCTTAATCGTCATGATCCTGCTTGTTGTCCTACGAGTTCCAGTGGCGCTTGCCATGTTAGGTGTTGGATTGGTTGGTTTTGGCGCAGTGACGGCGCCCAGTGGTGCACTGCAAATGCTTAAAGATATTCCAGTAGATGTGTTAGCCAAATATGACTTTAGTGCGATTCCCTTATTTATTTTAATGGGAGTTTTTGCCACTCATTCAGGGATGGCAGGGAAGTTATTTGAAGCTACCCGAACTATTTTTGGTGGAGTGAGGGGCAGTTTGGGTATCGCTGGCATAGGATCGTCTGGTATTTTTGCTTCTATCTCAGGTTCATCCTTAGCCACAGCGTCCACTATGACCAAGGTTGCGCTGCCACAAATGGAGAAGTATGGTTATCAACCAGGTTTTGCCTGTGGTATTTTAGCAGCGGGTGGCACGTTAGGTATTATGATTCCGCCTAGCATTGCGCTACTGGTCTATGCCATCTTAACCCAGCAGTCAGTCGGTGACATGTTCATCGCTGGTTTCTTGCCTGGGATTTTGGGCATGGTGATGTATTCAATCACTGTTATGATTATGGTACGCTGGAAGCCGCATTTAGCGCGTCGCGGTGAGCCTACTTCTTGGAAAGCCAAGCTGCTGTCGTTGACGGGACTCATACCATTTAGCTTTATTTTTATTGTGATTATTGCTGGTATTTTCTTTGGGTTATTTACTCCGACAGAAGGAGCGGCAGTCGGTGCGTTTGTCTCTTGGGCTTATGCTTTTGCCAAAGGCATGCGTATAAAAGGTCTAAAGCAATCTTTGATTGAAACGCTTGCATTATCAGCGGTGGTGTTCTTTATGCTGCTGGGTGCAGAAGCCTTGGGTTACTTTATCTCCGTTTCACGCTTGTCTTATACGCTAGCGACTTGGATTGGTACATTAGCAGTTAGCCCGATGATTGTACTGATCTGTATCTTAATCATGTACTTCCTCTTAGGGTTGTTCATGGATGCTTTGGCGATGCTGGTCATTACCATTCCAGTGGTATATCCAATCATTGTGGCGTTAGGGTTTGATCCAGTATGGTTTGGTATCATCGCTGTATTGACAGTAGAGCTTGGACTGATTACGCCGCCGATGGGGATGAATATCTTTGTGATTAAAGCGATGGCACCGCATATTAAGCTGTCTGATATGTTTCGCGGGGTCGCACCGTTCATTGTCTCTGATCTGATTCGACTGGTTATTTTGGTCGCCTTTCCAGCGATATCTTTAGTGCTGCTAACGTAAGCGCTATTGATAAAAGTAAGCTTAGAAGATCATAGCTTCGTCGTTCATCTGTATTGTTCATTAATAGAGCCATATTGTTTTCATAACAATATGGCTTTTTTATGATAAAAGAAAAAGTCGGCGTAATAATTCTATGGTTAAATTATTCCACATAAAGTCACATTATGAGACATTTTTTGAGCGGTCATTTGGATTACTTAAAAGGTGGTTTTTATACTAAATGACATTATACGTGGATAACTTTTCTTATCATTCTAAGGGCTTGTGAATGTAGTAAACTGGTTGGCATTTCCGAATAGATAATTTTATAAGTAGAGAAAATCATGGCAGTCGATTTTAGTAATACGCTCATCGTCGCGATTTCTGCAACGGCACTTTTTGATTTAACCGAATCAGAAAATTATTTACTAGAGCTGCTAGAGCAGAGACCTGTAAGCGCCATAAAAGAGTTTCGAGACTATATGACCAAGCGTGAAAACGATGCTCTCAGTATTGGTGCTGGTTATCCATTAATTAAAGCTCTATTAAATCTGAATAATTATTGCAATGATGGTATGCAAGATTTAGAGGTTGAGACACCTTTGGTGGAAGTGGTCATTGTTTCAAAGAGTAGTCCAGATACGGGCATTCAAGTCCTCAATGCCATTCTTGAACATGAGCTGACTATCTCGCGCTCGGCATTTATTTCAGGCAGTCCTGTTGCTCCTTATATTAAAGACTTCAATGTCGATCTATTTTTGACGACCAATCGCGAAGATGCTCAGCAAGTGGCTGATGCCAATATCTGCGCTTGTGCGATACTCGATGCAACCCCCGTCAATACCTATGAGTTAGATACCGATCAGTTGCGTATTGCTTTTGATGGTGATGCGGTGCTGTTTGATGATTCAGGTGAACTGCTGTACAAGCAAAAAGGACTGCGTGCTTTTCACGATCGCGAAATACAGATGCGTGATTTACCGATTGAAAAAGGCCCCTATGCTGAATTGTTGATTAAACTATCAAACTTACAGGAACGTCTACCCGCTGGTCTCAAGTATTCTCCCATAAAGATTGCATTGGTGACAGCTCGCAACGCACCTGCTGATCTGCGTGCGATTAAGACATTGCGAGAGTGGGGCGTCAATGTTGATATGGCATTTTTCTTAGGAGGTTTAGAAAAAACAGCTGTACTTAGAACGTTTGCACCTCATATCTTTTTTGATGATTCTATCAAACATATCAATGCCGCTCGTCGTTTTGTGCCCACCGCTTTAGTGCCTTATCACTCGACGTCGTTATTACATAGTGACCGTGATTTGATAACTGACAAAGAGGCTGCATTGTTAGATTTTACGCCTGTAAAACGCTCCACTGCTACGCTGAGTCATCAAAACATAGATTAAAACATGAATTAAAACATAGATTAAAACATGAATTAAAACATGAATTAAAACATGAATTAAAACATGAATTAAAACATGAATTAAAACATGAATTAAAACATGAATTAAAACATGAATTAAAACATGAATTAAAACATGAATTAAAACATGAATTAAAACATGAATTAAAACATGAATTAAAACATGAATTAAAACATGAATTAAAACATGAATTAAAAGAATAGGGCATTATATGAATTGGCAGCAACTGCTTAACTTGATTATGATACGAATAAAGCAGGTTATAGGTTTATATGCTTTTGTATTAATACCGATGTGGGGCATGTTTTTTTTAAATGAAGTGGCATTATTTGGCATGTGGAATATCTTTGGGATTGTGCCTCGTGCCTTAGACGTGGGCAGCATGATTGGAGTGTTTGCGTCATGGACGATGCATGGCAATTTTTCACATTTGCTTGGTAACACTTTGACGTTGTTACAAATTTTATTTTTGTTTGGATTGTTTGAGAAGAATGCTTATCGAACAGTGATTAAGCTCATTATCGCGTCTGGATTGGTCACTTGGATCATTGGCTCGCCATTGTCAATTCATGTTGGCGCATCAGGGTTATGCTTCGCGATGCTCGGCTATATGATAGGCGGTACTGTATTTGCGCGGCGTTGGGGTTATTTGATTGCTTGTATTGTCATGGGTGCTGGCTATTGGTTGACCATCAAGCAAGGATTGATGCCGCAACAAGGTATCTCGTTTGCGGCGCACTTCGGTGGTCTATGCGCTGGATTGCTGTTAGGCGCTAATTCTAAGCATACTTATACCGCAACTTCTCAGCGCAATTGAATACATGACTATAATATAAGCCGTCTTAAATCCCTTAATAATCAGATATTTTAGCAGGGTTGTATTTGCATATTTATGAGGAGGTTAGCTTTTACCAGTACAAATACTAATGAACAACGGGTCATCTGTTGCCAACTCTCGCCATGCTGTTGTTTGCCTCACATGTTCATCAATCGTTAGCTTACTGTCTTTTTCGGGGATGACATAATCGGCACGCGCAGGAATACGACAGTTTATAACTTGTGGTACTTTCTGCACACTTCTGCGTCTTTCAAACAGATATAAATTGACCAAATATACATCTGGATTGTCTACTTGTACGCTAGCATTGGCGGTATCGGCAGCGATAAAACGTAATATTTGCGGCTTGACATAAGACCATGGGCGAAACCACTCGGTGCTTTTTGCTACTTTGACGACTTGCACGCCTGCTGGTAACTTGCTCACTTGCTGACCATACCAGTTATACTCTTGGTGTATTTGAAAGGCAAACATACCAATCGCAGCAAACAAAGGAATAAGCCACTTTGGTGCGCGTTTGCCAGCCAGTTTACTGAGGTGAGTTATAATGAGTGCCAGACCAGCCATCCCAAATGCGGCAGCAATGGTAGCGATAAACTCAAAAAGCATAAAATCTTCCTTAATGCGTTAAGCACTTTTAATTGAGCGCTTTTAACTAGGGCGTGTCCTCATTTTAAAAATGGTCATAAAAATGAGATAAATTGCCGTCAAACAAGGAAAGTAGCGCAAATAATATCGAGATATTGATAAGCTATTGACGGTGTTTGGCAAAATTTAGCCATTTTTAGCCCATTTAGAGGGTAATCGATTTAATTGAGAACACGCCCTAAGCATAGTTAATAAAGTATATTCAATAAAGCAAAAATCTAACATTTTTTATAATAAGTAAGAGATAAAAAATCACTCACAAGCAGCTACTGCCTGTGAGTGATATATAGTAACTGAAGATATATTCTCATTTATACACTTAGTGGTCGACTGCACCGCCTGCGCCACGTGGAGAGCGGACACTTTCAACCAACTCTTGAATGTGTAATGGTGGCGGAGCAGTAGCATAAGAGACAGCAAACGCTACGATAAAGTTAAGCAATGCCCCAATCGCACCAAATGATAGTGGTGAGATACCAAACAACCAATACTCTGCCGTATCAGGGAAGTTCGCTGTACCGCTAATGAAGAACCAACCTTTAAAGACAAAGATATAAACAAGGATACTGATCAGACCTGTTAGCATACCAGCGATGGCACCAACATTATTGATCCGTTTAGAGAAAATACCCATCATTAGTGCAGGGAAGAGCGATGCACCAGCGATACCGAATGCTAATGCGACTACCTGTGCGGCAAACCCTGGTGGATTTATTCCTAACCAAGTAGCAACTACAATCGCAACACCCATCGTAATACGCGCAACTCTCAATTCGCCTTTATCAGTAATGTTTGGATTAAGGTTTCGTTTAATCAAGTCATGACTGATCGCTGACGAAATAGCGAGTAATAGGCCTGCTGCTGTTGAGAGCGCTGCTGCCAAGCCACCTGCGGCGATAAGACCAATAACCCATGGTGGAAGATTCGCAATTTCTGGGTTAGCTAATACTAAGATATCGGCATTGACATCCAGCTCATTACCCTTCCAGCCTGCTGCGGTAAAGCGTCCATCAAGTTCTAGATCCTGTGCGACACGTGCAGTCTCTACGGCTGCAGTGGCAGCGGCTACATCGCCACCATCCGCTTGTGCAGCACTCAAGGCAAGCTCAGCGGCACCAAGCCCACTGTCGTTGTACATTTGGATACGACCATCATTATTAAGATCATTATATTTAATAAGACCGGTATCTTCCCATGTCTTCATCCAATCTGGACGTTGATCATAGTTTATAGGTGCTTCTGCTACCCCTTGTGGATAAATCGTATCAATCAGGTTTAAACGTGCCATTGCACCTACAGCAGGAGCAGTGAAGTATAATAGCGAGATAAATACCAATGTCCAACCAGCGGTCCAACGCGCATCAGCGACTTTAGGTACGGTGAAGAAACGGATGATAACGTGTGGTAGACCTGCTGTACCGATCATGAGTGATAAGGTAAATAGCACCATGTTTAGCTTGTTAGGAACGTCAGCGGTATAAGCGGTGAAACCCAAGTCAGTAACCACCTGATCTAGCTTGGTTAGGATAGGAACGCCTGCTTCCACATGGTTTGAAAACAAGCCCAAACCTGGAATTGGATTGCCTGTTAATTCAAGTGAGATGAAAACAGCAGGAATGGTATATGCAATCATTAGAACCACATACTGCGCTACCTGCGTATAAGTAATCCCTTTCATACCACCAAGTACAGCATAGAAGAAGACAACAACCGCAGCAATCAGTAGACCAGTCGTGTTTTCAACTTCCAAGAAGCGTGAGAAAGCGACACCGGCACCTGTCATCTGACCGATAACGTATGTGGTTGAGGCGATAATCAAACAAATTACGGCAATCATTGCTGCCGTTTTTGAATAAAAACGGTCGCCGATGAAGTCAGGTACCGTAAACTTACCAAATTTACGTAAATAAGGCGCTAGGAGCATTGCCAGTAGTACATAACCACCTGTCCAACCCATCAAATAAGTTGATGCGCCATAACCGCCAGCGGCAAGAATACCTGCCATCGAAATAAATGACGCAGCACTCATCCAGTCAGCAGCCGTTGCCATACCGTTGACGACAGGGTGAACACCGCCGCCTGCTACGTAGAATTCACTCGTTGTGCCAGCACGTGCCCAAATTGCAATACCGAAGTATAGAGCGAAAGATAGACCTACAAAAATAATATTAATCGTAAATTGACTCATGGGGCTATTCCTCGTCTACGCCGTATTGTTTATCTAACTTATTCATACGCCAAGCGTAGAAGAAAATTAAAACGATAAATACCCCAATGGATCCTTGCTGAGCAAACCAAAAGCCCAAGTCGGTACCACCGATTTTAATACCTGCTAAGAGAGGACGTAACAAAATACCAAACCCGTATGAGCATAGCGCCCAAATAAATAGGCTACCTAAAATGAGACGGACATTGGCACGCCAATAACCGGATGGATCGTTGTGGTTTTCCATAGGACAACTCCTTTTGCCTAACATAAAAACAAGATTACTGATTTGAGCCTGACAAGTTATTTTGCTTTAGCATGTATCACATGATGGAAGACAGTTCGATACGTTGTCTATAAACGGATCCTAAAATCAGTTTATAGACTGATAAAGCAGAATGACCAACCAGTAGTAAGTAACCCAATATTATCGAAAAAAAAGCAGATTTCTAGCAATCAAAGCACTGCGAAAAATACTTTTATGTGGTTCGATTTTGCTAAAAATTACATTGTAAAATATGGCTGTGGGTCGACTATAACCTAAACATCTAACAAGATTTATGGGCTATAGAATGACTGGATTTATAGTATATAGAGATGAGGATTTATGGAGGAGGGTCGTTATTGATTGACAGTCCTCTGTCTTATTATGCTCATCATCCCTGATGATATTGTCTGAATATTTCAACTTATTATTCATGCCAATAAGTATTGCAATAAATATTTATGAACTTATTGGGAATATATACAATATTGACTTAATTAACAATAAATAAATTTTATTTACTTTATGTAACTAAATGTTTGCTTTATGGAAACCATGGTCAACTTATGTTAGAGAGAGTAGCTAAAAAAACGGCTGTTGTTCAGGTGCTGTGCTAAAACCTTATTTATATTAAGGATTTAGTTTTATAGAGGTATTAGAGCATTATTAGCAATAAAAGTCATTCATTCTATAAATATAGCCTATACTTTGCTTAATAAATATTATGACAGTGACTATTTTTTTTGGAATGATGTTTATATGAATACGTTTTAAAATCTAACTGTTGTACCTAGTCTTAAAAGTTTTCTTTAGTATTCCATAAAAAAAATATTTTTTTGATCTTTATAGAAATACCTTGCAAAAGTTCGTAATTATTTAATTTTTATAATAGAGGTTTGAAATAGTTAAATAATCTCTAGTCAGTTAAAATGTAGCGACAGGATGTTAGTGATTTACTTTGCCAGTATATTGATCAGATATTTACTGTTTCATGAGTAGGCAGAGGGATTAGTAAGCATTTTTAAATATCATTAATCACATCAATCCATAAAATATACTAGCAGTATAAAATGTAAGTGAGAGGATAGCAGTATGGGTGAAGGGATAGCAGGTTGGTTTAATAGCATCGTCAATTATGGTGTCAGCATCATTTGGGGCAACAATGATTGGTTGATTGCGAGTAACCCTTGGTATGGATTACTGATGTTCGTACTAATTGGTGCGGGTCTTTATTTTACCATTGCCACACGTTTTATTCAGTTTCGCCACTTTGGGCATATGTGGCAGCTATTGCGCGTGTCCAATCAAGGGCGTAAAGATGGCGGCATCAGCTCATTTGAGGCGCTGATGACCTCATTGGCAGCGCGGGTCGGTACAGGTAACTTGGCAGGGGTCGCAATCGCGATTTACCTTGGCGGTCCGGGTGCAGTATTTTGGATGTGGATGACTGCGATCGTCGGTATGTCGACCAGCTTTATCGAATCAACATTAGCACAAGCCTATAAAGTGCCGCACAATGACAATGTGTACCGCGGTGGACCAGCTTATTATATCGAAAAAGGTCTCGGTCAGCGCTGGCTAGCGATATTTTTCTCATTATGCTTATTAGTAGCGTTCGGCTTAGCCTTTAATGGCGTGCAGTCAAATACCATCGCACAAGCGACCAACGAAGCATTTGGGGTTCCAACGTGGATGACAGGCTTGGTATTGGTTGTATTAGTTGCACCAGTGGTATTCGGTGGTTTGCGCTCGGTTGCTCGTATCGCGGGTAAAATCGTACCCGTGATGGCGATTCTCTATATCCTATTAGCCTTGTTCATTATCGTGACGAATTTTAGTCAATTCCCAGCGGCGATTGTGTTAATTGTTAAATCAGCATTTGGTTTTGAGCAAGCAGCAGGCGGGGTGATTGGTTATGGTATTGCTCAGGCAATGATTAACGGTATCAAGCGTGGTCTGTTTTCAAACGAAGCGGGTATGGGTTCAGCGCCTAATGCGGCGGCAACGGCGAAGAGTCATCCCGATCATCCAGCGGTGCAAGGATTTATGCAAATGCTGGGTGTATTTATGGATACGCTTGTCATTTGTACGGCAACGGCGTCGATTATTATTTTGTCCGGTGTGGTCGATCCTAGTGTTGAGCAAGAAGGTATTCAGCTGACTCAGTTGGCACTGTCGCAGTATGTGGGTGATATGGGTGTTATCTTCGTTGCGATTGCTATTTTCTTCTTCTCTTTCACCTCTATCATTGCCAATTATAGCTATGGTGAGTCAAATCTTGAATTCATCTCTGGTGCCAAAAATGCCAAAGTCATGATCATGATATTCCGCTTTATGGTACTTGGTATGGTATTTGTGGGTGCTATTGCCAGTCTTCCTGCCATATGGAACTTCGCTGACTTATCAATGGGTCTAATGGCACTCGTTAACTTAGTGGCTATTTTAATCTTGTCACCCGTAGCGCTGCGCATATTGCGTGATTACGAGCGTCAGATTAAAGAAGGTAAAACTGGCGATCAAATTAAGTTTAATCCTGATGACTTTGTGAAGCTTAAAGACGAAGCCAATCGTGATGCATGGACAGATTAATCTCACCTGATTAAAGATAAACTTGTCTCATGTGTCGAAGTTAAAAAAACCGCCCTTATGAATTCATAAGAGCGGTTTTTAGTATCAGAGATTAATCCTAATATTGTTTATATTTACATATTAGGATAGTTAGGGCCACCGCCACCTTCTGGCGTTACCCAAGTGATATTCTGTGAAGGATCTTTGATATCACAAGTCTTACAATGCACACAGTTTTGCGCATTGATCACAAACTTAGCTCCTTCGGCATCTTTTACCACTTCATATACCCCAGCTGGGCAGTATAAACGGGCAGGCTCAGCATATAGCGGTAAGTTAATTGAAACAGGTACCGTTGGATCAGTCAGTTTCAAATGTACCGGCTGGTCTTCTGCATGATTAGTATTAGAGATAAATACCGATGACAGCTTGTCAAATACCAGTTTGCCATCAGGCTTGAGGTAGGTTGGCTGAAAAGCATGATTGGCACGCTCTAACTGATCATAATCTGGCAGGCTGTCATGTAAGGTAAGCGGCATTTTACCCTTTAATAAGTTGTGCTCGATAAAGGTAAAAGCACCGCCCATAAACAGACCCATGCGATGTATTGCAGGCGAGAAGTTACGTGACTCATAGTTGTCTTGATACAACCATGACTCTTTATACATGGTGGTATAAGCAACGACTTCATCATGCTGACGATCGGCCTGTAGTGCCTCAAAGATGGCTTCGGCGGCTAACATGCCTGACTTCATCGATGTGTGTGTGCCTTTGATTTTAGCAGGGTTCAAGAATCCAGCATCATCACCGACCAATACACCACCTGGGAAAGTAAATTTCGGTAGAGAGTTTAAGCCACCTTTGGTCAAAGCACGTGCGCCATAAGAGATACGCTTGCCGCCTTCCAATACGTTTTTGATGACGGGATGGGTTTTTAGGCGCTGCATCTCATCGAATGGCGACATATATGGGTTGTGGTAAGACAAGTCAGCGACAAGACCAAAGCTTACTTGGTTGTTTTCGTCGAAATATAACCACCAGCCACCAGTAGAGCCTGTTTCGGTCAATGGCCAGCCAAGACCGTGCATGACCACGCCTTGCTCGTGTTTCTCAGGGGCTACGTCCCACAGCTCTTTTAGACCGATACCATAATGCTGAGGATCTGAGTCTTTATCAAGATCAAAACGGCTGATTAAGCGCTTACCTAAATGACCACGGCTGCCTTCGGCAAAAATAGTGTATTTAGCAAGTAGCTCATAACCTGGCTCAAAGCTAGGCTTGGCTTCGCCATTGGCAGCCACACCCATATCGCCCGTTAAGACACCACGTACAGAACCGTCGTCGTTATATAAAATATCATCTGCAGGGAAGCCTGGGAACATCATGACTTCAAGCTCTTCAGCTTGTACCGCCAACCAGCGCACCACATTGCCCAAGGAGACAATATAGTTGCCATTGTTGTGCATCGGTCCTGGAATCAACGAGTCAGGTACTTTAGTAGAGCGCGTGGCTGAGTTTAGATAATAAAAGCGATCTTCGGTCGCTGGCACATTAAGCGGCGCGCCTTTTTCTTTCCAGTCTGGTATCAGCTCGTTCAAGGCGCGTGGTTCGATGACAGCACCTGATAAGGTATGCGCACCAAACTCAGAACCTTTTTCGACCACACAAACCATAAACTCATCATTACCAGCAGCGATAGCGAGCTGACGCAGGCGGATAGCAGCAGATAGCCCAGCAGGTCCACCACCAACGATGATAACGTCAAATTCCATGGATTCACGTTCAATCTCAGGCTCTGCCGCGACAGCTTCTACTACTGGCTCTGGCGCTTTGTCGATAGCGACTGTTTCAGCTGGCGCTTCTTGGGTCACAACGGCTGACTCTGCTTTATCTAGATTTGCCGTCTCTGTCGCTACTGATGGGTCAGTATTCACAGTGTCACTATCAATGACTGGCTTTTGATTGTCTTGCTCTTGCATACCTACTCCTAAACTTTTAGTGGCTTATCTCAGGGCATCATTAGCTTAACAATTGAATAATAGACTTGCGGCGCTAACATTACTCAGACATATGGCTGCCCGATAAAAACTTTCTTTGCGACATCAATTGACCATGTTACTGTCGAGATCCATGTATTTAAGGATATCAACACATCACGTAAAATGTGTCATTAACACAACACCCACTTGACCATTTCAATAAAAAATCGTTACTCATTATAAAAGAAAAGTCCTACAAACACGATACGCATTTATGAGTATCGATGTTAAGGTAAGATTGAACTAATGAGGGTGCTAAGATGATATGTTTTCATCATACCCGAAACTAAAATTTATAGTAATAATAGATTTGCCAAACTTTGAATGCTAAGTAAAGGATTATACGATGAATAACAATAATGAAGACATAATTCAAAACGATGAAACGGCAGCTAAACCGCCAAAAGACGTACTATCTGAGCTAAATAATATAGATTCTCTCAGTCAGTATCTAAAGTCTACCGTAGGCAAACGTGAAGGACGTGCCATCCCACCATTGGATAAATGGCACCCAAAAGATGTGGCCGATATGGATCTGGTCATAAAAGCAAATGGCGAGTGGTGGCATGAAGGCGGGCAAATGACCAGAGAGTCATTGGTGAGCTTATTTGCGACTATTCTATGGAAAGAAGACAATAATGGCATCATTGAATATTTTTTGAAGACGCCAGTACAGAAAATTCGTATCCAAGTTGAAGATGCCCCTTTATTAATCAATGACGTCGGTATCGTCAACGAAGGCAATAACCGTTGGCTAGAATTTACCACAACGACTGGCGATGTGGTGCGTTTAGATGATGAGCACACCATCACATTAAAGGCGTATAATCCTACAGGCAATGATACGATTGATCAGCAGACAGCAATGGATATGCAGGTACGTCCTTATATGCCCGTTAGAAATGGTTTGGACGCACTTGTTGGGCGTAATACTTTTTATCATTTGACCGAAATTGGCGAATTGACAGAGCAAAATGGTGAGACGATACTGACGTTACAAAGTGGCGGAAAATCCTATGAGCTGTCGATGCCAGCCAGTTAACGCAAGGGCTCAAAGCTATGTATCTGTCAAATAATTTACGGTTTAGATATAGTCAATCCCATATAAATCACATACGGTGTCAGACTCGCTTAGTCTACTATTTGTAGTACTTTCGCTTGTCCTCCTTGTATCCAAATTATATTGAACCGACTATAGCGATAAATCACCAGATAATTACTGTAGTATGCTAAACAGCAAACAGCAAACAGCAAACAGCAAACAGCAAACAGCATAAAGATGACAATATGTATATAAAAATGGCAGTAGAGTAGTGATGGATATTGCTGCAAGTAATAGCTTAAATAGGGTGAAAATGCGCTCAGATAGCTTTGATGGTAAACATGTTGAGCATGTCGAGAGTGCAACTAATGCTAAAGCTGACATCCATAAAACGAATATTGGCACAGTTATAAATAATAAAAAGCGCAATGCGCCAATCGGATTGTTTGACTCTGGTGTCGGTGGACTGTCAGTTTATCTACATTTGGCACAGCAGTTGCCTGCCGAGCGTTATGTCTATTATGCAGACACCTTAAATGTGCCTTATGGTAATCGTGATAGCGCCGATATTGAAGCGTTGACTTTAACAGCCGTTGATTGGTTGTATGAGCAGGGCTGCAAGCTCATTGTTATTGCTTGTAATAGCGCCTCAGCTTATGCTTTGGAAACAGCCAGACGGCGTTATCCGCAGCTGCCTATCGTCGGATTAGTCCCGGCGCTAAAGCCCGCCATATCGGCGAGCAAAACTGGTCGCGTGGTCGTTTTAGCGACTAAGGCTACCTTGAATGGCACATTGCTTAATGAGGTCATCGATCACTTTGCTAAACCCAACAATACGGTAGTGACCAAATATTTTGATCCGCAATTGGTACCTTGGGTAGAGGCGGGAATGCCAGAGCAGGATGATACTGCTTTAAGATTACGCCAGCAGCTCACATTATTTGCTCATGATGGCGTTGATCAATTGGTACTAGGCTGTACGCACTATCCATTTTTCAAAACGTTTTTGTTAGATGAGATTGCTCAGCAGCAATTGGCGATGCAGGTCGTTGATTCTGGACAAGCCATTGCTGAGCGAGTTAAGCAGCTATTGGCTGCAAACCAGCTGTCTGCATTGGTTGACAATACCCCAGATGATCATTGTTTAGAAACAACTGACAAAACAAAAGTTGTCATTCGACCGCCATTGATTTTTTATGCGACTAAGTTCGATGATAAACTGGGTACTTTAATAGCGCGTTTGCTTGGCAAAGACGCCATCTTGCAATACTGTTCTGAATAGGCGCAGCTAAAGGTGTTTATATCAAACCCATAACCATAATATTGATATATTAAAAATAAATTGAGCTTATTTTTATAAGATTATGCTAGGCTGTGCAACACAAGATATTTGTGCTCTATTTTATATCATATTATTCTATGTCATGACCTAAGCTTAGAGGTGATTGTGCCAAACCGTCGCTATCATATTCACATCATATGCGCTGACAATGATCAATTGTTGGTCTTGGACAGCTTGGCGATATTTTTTCAGTCGCGGGCTTTCTTGACCTATGATGTGTCGAGCCAATTGCCAAAAGCATCGCTATATGGTCGACAATGTATCGACTCCTGCGATTATGCACTGATGCTCATTGGAGACAGTTATGGCACCGTGCAAAGGAATGGCGTTAGCCAAATGCATTTGAGCTATTTGAATGCCAAAGCCAAGCTCAAACCGTTAATCATCTTAATCAAAAATCATCATCCAGATGCGAGTATCAGTCGTCAACTGCAAGAATTTATTAAGTCGGTAACTCGGCAGGACAATACGATATATTATTATGATACAGAAACGGATATTGAGCCATTACTTGTACAAGCTTACTATAATGCAGTGACCAATCATCAGGTCGTTGGTGGATGGCTGAGAGCTAATGAGGAGATGATTAAATTTAGCAAGCAAACCGTGGCGGAACGGTTTGCAGATCTATTGTCTACTGACAAAACGCTAAAGGAAAATAGCCCCCCTGCTGATGAGTTCGTCTCTGATGATGTGAGTAAGCCCATTGTATTGTTAGAAGCTTTTGATATTCAATATAGTGCTCAAGCTTATGCAGGTGGCAACCTAACCGATGTTACCAGACCCTTGACCTTAACATGGCAAGAGATATTGATCGCCTTGATGAAAATACCAGCGACCTTTTCGAGCTATGGCTTGCAAAATGCTGTGAATCGCTTGATAGCGTCAAAAGCTGAGCAAGACATCAAAAAAGAGATGCCGAATGTCCATGCCGTCTCGCGCTGCCAAATTTCTCAAGATGATTTGAACCAGCTACAACGTCAGCTAGTGAGTGCAAACTGGATACAGCTCACAACCTATGGCACTCGCGTCTCGCAAGAACTTTGGAAGTTGACCTTCCATGCAAAAAATCTATTGAACGAAGTCCATCATAACTCCCAATGATTCGTATTTTGCACTAATAATATTCCTGCCTTCCTTATTTAAAAGTAGTCATAGCCTATCTGCTGTAAAGAGCACACGTGTGGCTGTGACTACGTTTTGTAATACAAAGCATACGCGTCAACGGTTGTGAATCCATTTAAGACTGGTAATATTAAGACTAATCAGAGATTGATAATAAATACATTATTTATATTAAAATTACTGACGTATATATTGTATACATACAAATCGAATGTATATAAATCGCATAATAATACCGACTAAGGAGAGCACCTGATGAGTAACGCTAAAAACGATGCATTAAAAAAAGAGCTTGATGGCTTAGAAGAATCTATGCATGCTGCCGAGCAGTTTCATACCTTAGAAGAGCAAGTAGCGGACATGAAGCGTCGCGGTATCGACCCTAGCCAAGCTTACAAAAACTTGGACAGAAAAGAAGAAGATGCTGATTGGGGCGATGCTACTTGGAAAGAGAATGGCAAGTGGGAACCAAAAACGCCTGCTGATCTAGATGAAAAAGCACGTGAGAACTGGGATGGTGACAATGGTAAACCAAACCCACCACCGATCGTTTAAGTTAAAAGCTGACTAAAAAATCAAAAATAAATCCTATGAAAAAAGCCACGTTATTATTAACGTGGCTTTTTTTATGTGCTTAATCTAGGGCGTGCTTAGCCTAGTATGTGCTTAACCTAAGATACATCCGCGGAATACTAAGAACCTTCGTCAACACGAACGAGCTTCACCACACCGTCGCTACCAGTGACACGGCGATAGCGTGTGTTACCAGAGGTAGGTGATTGTGCAGAAGGCTGCGTCGAGTAAGTATTAGGAGTACTCGTTTGCTGCTGAATCAACTGTCCCATACGATCAGCAGAGGCAGGGTTTAAAGGCTGGCTATTCGACGGCTGTCCGTATTGATTGCCGTATTGCGTACTTTTCGGGGCTGTGTTTCCAGCATCTCCAATGATTGCGCGGTAGAATTTCTGTCCTGCGCGGCCATCCGCTGGCAAGATACCACGACTAGATTGGTATTGCTGAATCGCGATACGGGTATTGTCGCCAATAATGCCGTCAACACCACCAATATCGTAACCCGCGTTCAATAACGCCTGCTGGATATCTTTGGCTTGCTGGCGACTGATACCAGGGTCATCGGTAGGCCATGCCGTGACAAAGTCAGTTTTGCTGCTGTCCTCTTTAGTGATTAAGTCTGATAAATGGGCGATTGCCAATGCATAATTTTCTGACGCATTATAAGAATAAAACGTATCAAAGTTTTTACCGACTAAGAAAGCAGGACCATCTTTGCCAGCGGGTAATAATAGACCAGCACTACTCAAATCGTTTGGCAATGGACTGCCATTGGCGAGCGTGATACCTTGATTGCGCCAGTGGCTAATAGACTTCTTGTTTTTACGGTCAGACGCTGCCCAAAACCCACTGGGTAGCTTGACTTCGTAACCCCAAGGCTCGCCCGTGCGATAGCCGCGCTTATCTAAGAAGTTGGCGGTAGAGGCTAGCGCGTCAGGCACACTATTGACCAAATCACGGCGACCATCGCCATCAAAATCAACTGCCAACTCTAAAAAGGTACTTGGCATAAATTGCGTTTGCCCAAAAGCGCCCGCCCATGAGCCTGTCATATCACTTGGCGCGATATCACCGTTTTGGACGATTTTTAGCGCATTAGCGTATTCACCTTGGAAGTAGCTCTGACGGCGATCAAAACAAGACAGCGTCGCCAAAGACTCAAACAAAGGTTTTTTGCCCAATGTCTGCCCAAAGTTTGACTCAACGCCCCATACACCTAGTACGTGCTCGGCTTTGACGCCATAGCGTGATTCAATTTGACGTAGCGTATCCGCCCATTGGCGCTTGGCACGGATGCCATCTTCTACACGCTCTTTATCGACCAGTGAAGATAAATAATCCCAAACGTCTTTTTGAAACTCTGGCTGATAATTCAATGACTGAATCACGCTAGGATCAGGCTGGCTAGGGCGATAGTTATTAAAAGTAGAGCTATCAACGCCTCGAAATTTGCTAGAGTTTTTCAAACCGTCTAAGCATTGTTGAAACTCGGCATTAGATAAGTCTGGCGCTGGTGGTTTGGCTGCTTGAGCAGTGCTAGCAAAACTCAGCCCAACAGCAAGGCTAAGTAGCGATAAAGTAGAAACTGGAGTCAAACGCATGAAAATATCCTATAAACGTTGAAATAGTTATTAAAAGAGAAAGCAAAGCAGATTGGTGCAGTTTGGACTTAGAGTAACCAATCTCATTGGTAAAGAAAAGGTATCGAAGTAAGCTGTTACTATAAATTGACGGTGGCGTGAGGTTGAGAGAGGGTTTAAGTGAAATGACTGCTTCAACTAAAGTTGTTTACTCACATTAACAGGTCACATTATTTATTCTGGCGTTGTTATACTATTGATACAGTTACAAAACCTACAACCATAAATAATGTTACTTTTCAAAATACTGAATTAATCACTTAATCCTTTTAGGAAAAACTATGACAATGAATTTCAATACGACAAATAGCACTTTTCGTCAGTTATTAGGTAATGGTCTACGTTATAGTGTACCTGCTTTTCAGCGTGATTATTCATGGTCAGACCTAGAGTGGGAAGAGTTGTGGCAAGATATAGAGGCACTATTTATCGAAGATGCTGAATCTGCACATTATATGGGGTATTTAGTACTGCAAACTACAAATAATAAACAGTTTGATATTATCGATGGTCAGCAGCGATTAACAACACTTAGTATTCTAATTCTAGCAGGTCTAAGTTTTTTAAAAGATATGGTAAGTAATAGTGTCGACGCTGACCGTAATGGCCAACGTTTACATCAGTTGAAAAATGACTATATTGGCTATACTGACCCAGTTACTCTGATTGAAACACCAATCTTAAAGCTGAACAGGCACAATGATAAGTATTATCGTAATCACTTAATCACATTGGATAAGCTGCCACAACGTGGATTACATGCTTCTGAACATAGAATTCGTAAAGCTTTTGATTGGTTTAAAAATAAAATTAAGCAGAAGTTTGGGATGGAAAGTTCTAGTGGTCAGAATTTTGCACAGTTTCTAGATGATTTAGTAGATAAATTGTTTTTCACAGTTATTACTGTGAACGATGAGCTCAATGCTTTTAAAGTATTTGAGACGCTCAACGCGCGAGGTGTTCGTCTTTCTTCTACTGACCTATTAAAAAATTATTTATTCTCTTTAGCTAGTGCTGACGAATTGCATGATACTCAAATAAAACACTTAGAAGAACGGTGGGAAAGCATTGTTACGTTATTAGGAAACGAGAGTTTTCCTGAATTCTTAAGAGTCTATTGGAATAGTAGACATAAACTCATACGCAAAACAGATTTATTCAAAACGATTCGTAAACATATTAAAAGTAAAGAGGACGCGTTTAAGCTTGTCAAAGAAATTGAGTTGTCGGCTGACGCTTATACTGCCTTGAAGGACATACAAGATGTTCGATGGTCGGAAGAATCAAAGTATTTGAAACAATTAAGTATGTACAGGGTTAAACAGCCTTTCTCGGTACTACTTGCAAGCTATGAAAATTTTTTTGAAAGTGATAGAAAAGGATTTTTATCAATCGTACGTGCGATAAGCATATTATCATTCCGTTATAATGTAATTTGCAATAATCCACCTAATGAACAAGAGCGATTTTACAACAAAATAGCAGTTAGAATTGAATGCAAAGAGTTAAGCTCTGCAAGCTTAGTAATTAAAGCGTTAGATGAAATCTATCCTAAAGATGAGGTTTTTAAAAGTGCATTTGCTGCCAAGCAACTAAAAACTACAGACAATCGCAATAAAAAAATTGTTCGTCACATTCTATGTGAAATTGAGAAAAATGTTAGTGGAGTTGGTAGAGATGAAAATGATGATAAGTTTAATATCGAACATGTCTTACCTGAGAATCCCGATGACTCTTGGGATGATATTGACGATACTAAGATTGACTCGATGACTTATCGATTAGGTAATATGACTCTGCTGGAAACTAGTAATAATCGTGAGGCATCCAATAAGTCATATCAAGAAAAATTGATGATTTATTCTAGAAGTAGTCTAACTATGACTCAAAATTTACCGAAAAATTATAATAAATGGAATTTAAATAGCATTGACAGCCGTCAAAAAAAGCTAGCAAACCTTGCCACTAGTATTTGGAAGATATCAGAATTATCTTAAAACTGTAATAGATATTAAAGATAATCTTATTCAAATAAGATTGACGATTCTAAGTATTTCTAAAGCCTCAAACCAAGTTTGAGGTTAAGCTGCACCCAACTACTCCACCAAAACCCCATCCAACTCATTAATAAAGTCATGAATACGCTCAGCATTTTTACCCAAATCGCTCCCACCAACCCGTGACTTGCTACGAATATCTACTAGACGTTCACTACTGTTATCCGTAATACGCACGACGACATCATCTTTAAAACCGAACCAAGCAGTCGTATCGGTCGCTTCAATGACACCTTTGTCAGCATCGATATTGACAAGCTCCCAACCTAAATTATCGATGGCTTGTTTGGTTGCCTCAATCAACTGAGATTTTGACTGGCTATAGCGCAATGTTTGTAATTCAGGGTAGGCGGCGCGCTGCTGCGTTGCAGTCTCTACACCTGCATACTCAACTGGGTTTGGTGCATTAGCGCGCAGTGGGGCAATGGCCACAAATTCAGGTGGATTCACTAGGTCGGTTGAAATATCGTGAATGGGCGGTACATTTTTGGCGCTATTCATCATGCTTAGTGGAATAGCAATGGCAGTGATAGCAAGCGCTGCTGATGTTAATACGCTACCAAGGCTAGCCGTGTCTCGTTTAAATAAAAGCTGTATGACTAATAGTACCAATGCTGCGATACCAGTAAATACACCAAACTTAAACCCTGCAAACGCAGTCGCTAAATCGATTAAGCCAAATTTGTACAGCGGACCTGCGAGTGTGACTAGTAAAATAGAGATTAAACTTATCAGCCCAACGAATATTTTCATTCAATTTCTCCATCATAATTTAGTACTGATTAATCGCTACGCAAACGGCTTTATTAACCACTCATTTCAACAACCAAACATGCTCAGAGGCTGTTAGCTCAGGTGCCGATCCTATAGAAGTAGGTTCACTCGTCAGTTCGTTGATATGATAGTTATCGCCATAATATTGCTGTATTTGCTCGCTACTGATAGAGAACGGCGGTCCCGCTTTTTTGCTTTGGTCATAAGCGAGAGTGATGATAAATTGTGGTGCATTAGCACTGAGCTGGTACATTTGCGCACTATATTGCACACGCATATCAGCCGGTAGCGCAATCAATGCGGCTTTGTCATATACGGCATTTACAGATCCAATATCCTCAGTCGTTAATGCAAAAATATCAGCAACCCATAAGGTAATGGTTTGTCCTAATAACTGACCTTGATAGTATTTAATCGCTGAATTGTCGACATGCTGGTGCACAGTAGGGGAGATATTCTGCTCAGTAAAGAATGCTTGTACAGCTGTTTCCACCAATTCAACGCCTACAACGTCGTAGCCTTGCGCCGCCAGCCAAGCCATATCAATCGATTTACCGCAAAGAGGGACAAAGACACGGCTACCAGCTGGCAGGTTTAACTGCTTAAAGTAATTTATTAATAATGGGTTCACTGCAGACTGATTAAAGCCAATGCGTTTCTCTTGCCAGCGGCTGTGCCAAAATTCAGCGTTCATACCTTTGCCTTTATTCGTTGAGGGTTATATTTGAGTTGTTTCTATCATAACTGTTTGAGTGAGAATGCTAAAGATGTTAAAAAGCCAAACGCTCATACAATAAGCGTTTGGCTATAATGAAATACTAAGATATTTTTTTATTCCAAATAAAGAAATATCTTCATTTTGTGGTTTAGCTCACCATATATTGACTAAACTCTTTACGCAATTTGGCAAGCTTTGGCGGTATGGCAAAGTTGCAATACCCTTGTCCTGGATTCTTCTTAAAGAAATCCTGATGGGTCTCTTCTGCTTGATAAAACTCAACAGCTGGATGTACTTCGGTGACCACATTGACGCCCATATCGCGCAGTTTGTTGATAGTGCGGTCAATCGTTGGTTTCTGATTTTCTTCGGTATAAAAAACCACGCTGCGGTACTGGCTACCGACGTCATTGCCTTGACGATCCATTGTGGTGGGATCATGGGTGGCAAAGAAAACATCAAGTATCACTTCTAACGGGACGATAGAGTCATCGAACTCAACTTTAATGACTTCAACGTGCCCTGTATTGCCACTACAGACCGCTTCGTAGTTGGCAGAAACAGCGTCACCGCCCATGTAGCCTGAGACGACAGATTGCACACCTTTTACGGATAAAAATACCGATTCGGTACACCAAAAACAGCCGCCACCCAAAATAATGGTTTGCATAATCTTTCCTATTTTTATAAATATAAAATGCGAGCCAAGTGTTTTTTACTTAGCAATACGTATTTAGCTTAGCAGGGCATCTGACTGCGATAAGTAACAAACAGTAATGTTATAATGGGCTTTTGCTACGTCGTGCCGCTTTCAGCTAATAATGACAAGCAAGACCATCAATTATCTCCTAATTTAAGTTCTATCATCACAAAATGAGTCGCACCATGAGTCAATCTAAGCCTGCTATTGTTAAACACGACACCCTATTTGACAAACCGTTTACCACGCCACTTGATAAAGCGGCACGCTTCTCTTTTGATGAGCAAGTGGTGGCTTGTTTCCCTGATATGATTCGTCGCAGTGTGCCCGGTTATGGTCAGGTGCTAGCGATGCTGCCCATATTTGCCCGACGCCATTGTAAGTATCGTCAACAGAGCGATAGTGGTCAGCGCGTCAGTCGAGTGTATGATTTGGGCTGTTCACTTGGCGCAGCAAGTATGACGTTGGCGGGTGAGTTTGAGCCGCAAGATTTGCAGATTAAAGCGATTGATATCTCACCAGCGATGACGACCGAAGCGACCACGCTATTGAGTGAAAATTATCCTGCGCATGACATCGAAGTGATTACCGCTGATATTCGCGATGTGGAACTTGAACCCTGCGATATGGTGATTTTAAATTTAACGCTACAGTTTTTGCCCGCTGCCGATAGAGTCGCAGTATTAGAGAAAATTTATGCAGCGTTAAGTGAAGGCGGGATACTGGTATTAACTGAAAAAACCCATGCTTTTGATGAGCAATATGATGCATGGTTGGTTGAGCGTTATTATGACTTCAAGCGTGCCAATGGTTATAGCGAGATGGAAATCAGCGGCAAACGTAATGCGTTAGAAAACGTATTAATTACTGATACGTTAGACGAGCATCATGCACGTTTGAATGACGTTGGCTTTCAGCGGCATCTCACATGGTTTCAGTTTTTGAACTTTGTGTCTATTGTGGCGTTTAAATAGTGGGGTTTGAATACATAATGGGAGTTGATCCTTCCATCTGCTATTACCTGCGTTTCACACATTAGTTGAAATAGGCATTCATTTTCTCAGTGTGCTAGATGCGCTTTACAGCATCGCATATTTTTGCTGAGCTAGATTGAAATTAAGAAGGAACGATAAAATGGATATGGACATTACGGCAAAAACATTCGATGGACAAGGTGGGCGTGACGAATTTCAACGTAAAAGTATCGCTGAAAAAGCTATTAAGCTCCTAAAATCTAATATAGATATTTCACCAATGGTTATTGATGGCAGCTGGGGCACAGGTAAAACCGAGTTTTGCCATAAACTTATAAATCTAATGAAGCAAGATGATACACACAATATAATTTATATTGACGCTTTCAAAGCTGATCATGTTGATGAGCCTTTGATGACTGTATTAGCAGAAATTATTAAAATCTTACCTGAAGGGCCACGTAGAAAAGCTTTTATAAACAGAGTATTGCCAGCTGTACGGTACACCCTAAAAACAGTTGCTAAAGCTGGCGTTTCTCATCTTCTGAGACAAGATTTTGCTGACGTTGCAAATGATTTTGATGAAGTAATTCAAAAAACAGCTGATGATTCAATAGATAAAGCAGCAGAGTTGATACTCAAAGATCATGTGGAGGCAGAAAAGAGTTTAAAAACATTACAAACCGCTCTAACTGCCATTGCATCCCAAGACCCTATTATTATATTTATAGATGAACTTGATCGTTGTAGACCAAACTTCGCGGTCGATATGCTTGAGATAATCAAACATACCTTTGATGTAGAAGGTGTTAGCTTTGTACTTATCACTAATACCCAGCAGTTAAGAGCTTCTATAAACCATTGTTATGGTCAGGCAGTTGATGCACAACGCTACTTAGATAAGTTTATAAAGTTTAGGTTTGAATTACCTTCTCTTTCTAGTAGGGGTTATCAATCTCCTGTTTTAGCTGCTAAACAGCATTTTTTCAAACTAGCGTCAGAAAAAAAGTGTTTACCTGCTGATTATTTAAACGATAATTATTTTGAAGCAGCGATTGAGGATTTAGTTCGCTCTCGTAGTCTATCTCTTAGAGAAATAGAGACGTTGATTTTACATATACAAATTGCACAGACTCTATCTGAATCAGCAATATTTGCTGAACGACAATATTTAGGTTATAAGCTGCTCCGATTAATTGGTATCTTATTAGTATGTTATAGACCAGAGCTATTAGATCAGGTTAAAAAAGGGATTATTGATGCCAAGTTATTGGGTGAATTTCTAGGAGTTAAAAAGCTCCCTACTTTTGAGTCAGGTGTAGGTGCACCAAAACCCTTCGAAGTAATTATGTTTATTATAGCTAAGGGTTGTACTGAAAATGCTGAGTGGTATAAGCCGTCGGAGGAGAAAAAAGAACTTTGGGACTCATATGAGAGTGGTTTTATGGGAAATTTTCCAGTTCCTCAAAAAGCGATAAATGAAATTATAGAAACAGCAAATATAATGGCTTTCGAATAATATATAAGTTTAAACCTTAGGATTGGGTGATAACGAAACGTAAACTGAGTTATTAAAGATAGATAACCTATGCCACGCATATTTCATGATCTCTGAAGAATTCATATATTGAGGTGTATTTTCTTTTATTTTATTTTAACTTTTTCTTAATTTTATTCATTTAAATATAAATCAACTCGAACTGAAATTTTATGCTTAACGACACTATCACCCACGCCGAACGCGAATTATATTTAACCTTGTTGGAGTTAGCCCAGCAGCAGCCAAGTGCTTATGAATGGCTTACGCGCTTGCCAACATGGTTAAATGATATCAAAGACAAAGCCAACTACGCGCATGCACCTGCTTATCAAGCGTCAGTCGCTCGTTTGCCAACATTAACCGTCAATAATGTCGATCTGAACAGTGATGTCCTGACGATTGAGGCAAATCTTAGTGAGTCTCAGCGCAAACAAACAATGGCACTGTTAAAGCAGCTGATGCCGTGGCGTAAAGGACCTTTTCAAATTGGTGGTCAGCTCGAAAATCAAATTGATAGTGGTCAGAATGAAGACCAACAAGCCGCGCCAATATTGATTGATACCGAATGGCACAGTGATTGGAAGTGGCAACGAGTCGCACCGCATTTGGGAAATTTAAAAGGTCGTCGCGTATTGGATGTGGGCGGTGGCTCTGGCTATCACGGCTGGCGTATGGCTGGCGCTGGCGCGGATACAGTCATTATCATTGATCCGTCTTGCTTGTTCTATCATCAGTTTATGGCGATTCGTCATTTTGTCGGGGCAGCTGATAGCTATAAAACGCATTATATCCCCGTACCACTTGAAGCCTTGCCCGAGCATAGCCAATTATTTGATACCGTATTTAGCATGGGTGTGCTCTATCATCGCCAATCGCCGTTTGAGCATTTACAACAGCTTAAAGGGCAGTTGGTCAAAGGCGGTGAGCTGGTGCTTGAAACCTTGGTTATCGAAGGTGATGCCAATACCGTACTGGTGCCACACGACCGCTATGCCCAGATGAATAACGTGTATTTTTTACCATCAGTCGCCGCATTGATAGGCTGGCTAGAAAAAGCAGGATTCTCAGAGGTATGCTGCGTTGATGTCGCAGTGACTTCAATAGAAGAGCAGCGCAAAACGGAGTGGATGACCTATCATTCGCTATCCGACTTCTTAGATCCTAATGATTCCAGCAAAACCCTTGAAGGCTATCCTGCGCCGATGCGTGCGACTTTGATTGCCAAAAGATAGTTTTTTAGGGTAGCAGAGACGCCATCAGTCAATATAATCAGCAGTGGAAATGGACTGCAAATATAGCAAGGATGAGAGATTATGAAAAAAATAATGGCTTGTATGACGATTGGTCTATTCTCGCTACCTGCTATGGCATCAGATGCGTATGGTGATCCCTTTGAAGGTTGGGGGTTTGTTAAAGATGATTGGCAAGTGGTTTGTGATAATACATTGACTTGTCGCGCAGCAGGTTATGCAGAGGAGGATCAGTTAGATACTTCTGCCTCAATATTGCTCACAGTATTACCTAAAGTTTCTTTACCAAGTGCCACAGTACAGTTTTTACCAGAGGTTCCAAAGCAGAATAATACCGAGGCTGAGCTTTGGTTAAATGGTAAGAACTATGGCGAGATACAGGCAGATGCGGACGGTTACGCCTATGATTTAACCACCAAGCAAACTCAGCAACTTCTGAGTCATTCGCGTCAAAATACTAAGATAGAGATAAGAGCAGGTGATAAAAATTGGTCTATTAGTGACAAAGGCATGAGTGCCGTGCTGCTAAAACTTGATGAGGTGCAAGGTCGCGTCGGCACACCGTTGGCACTGGTTAGTAAAAACAATCCAAATCGGCAAACGCCTAAAGCAGCAAAAGCGAAACCTGTGATTAAAAAAGCATATGCCTATGCTGACAACAAGCAACTGGAGTCGTCAAAGTTGGCTTATTTTCAAGCGAATATAAATAAGTGGATCGATATTGATGCCAAGGAGCTTATAGGCTCTGAAGATGATATGGGAGACTGTGAGCTGATTAATCCAAAAACCGAAGTGTATCAACGAATGCAAGAGTATGGTGTTGATAGACTGGATTGGACGTTTACACCCGTAGATGCCACCCATACGCTTGCTAGCCACCTGTGCTGGCAAGGCGCATATAATGAAAGTTCAGGTTATTGGCTTATTAATCATGACAAACCAAGCAAGCCAAAACTGATCACTACGGCAGGCAATGACTATTCTGATGGCGAGATTTGGGCTGTGCATAAAGATCGAGGCTTGGGTGATTGCTGGAATCATGCGATATGGGTTTGGAATGGTCAAACATTTGCCAAATCGGAAGATTCCAGCTCAGGAATGTGTCGCGGTTTTGCTGGTGGTGCGTGGGATTTACCAACTTACGTGAGTGAAGTCGTAAAAAATGATAGCAAGGCTCAGTGAGTGATATCCTGATAGGAATGATTGACACACTATAAAGTGAAGCCGTCATGAGCCATGCATTTTTTAATTGATTATTTAACCGTCTATTTACAGTGATAGGCGAGTTATTTATTACCTATCATTGACAGTGAAGACACGGCTTAATTATATAAAAATTATATCAACCACCTTTTAAAAGCGACTTCCAACAATAGCTTGAGTAAGAAGCCCACAAACCCTGCGCCTAGTGCTAAGAAAATCCAAAATGTGCCCGCGCGCCCAGCTTGAGATTCTTTAGAGATATCCCACATAATAAAAAATAAGAAGGCGATGAATATGGGTAGTAAAACATACAATCCCCAACTGGTAACTGTACTGGCAGCAATAGCAAACATGGCATAATCCTATAAAGTAGTAACGCCGTCTTTATTTATTTCTATTATTTTATGGATCTTTTAATAATAATTGCCTTCAAAATGAAGTATCACCATTCATGATATAAGCAGTAATCCATAAAATAAGTCAGAAAAAAGCAGGCAGCAATACAAACCGTTATTATAACGCGGAAGCGAGCAGGTATAAACTGCTGCTAAGTATGAGACAACAGTAACGCTACAATTTGCAGGGCTGACTGATCGGTAACAGCGCTAAATGCTGATCTATTTAAAATATTTCAATCTGACTTATCGTGAGTGAAAGCACAGACAACGCCTGTTAGAGCGTGTCTTCAATTCAATCGATTAACCTCTAAATGGGCTAAAAATGGCTAAATTTTGCCAAACATCGTCAAATAGCTTATCAATATATCGATATTATTTGCGCTATTTTCCTTGTTTAGCGGCAATTTATCTCCTTTTTATCACCATTTTTACAATGAGGACACGACCTAGTCACCTAAATTATCAGTGTTAACTGTCATAACCGTAAGATTTTAGTGCTAATTTTGGTGCAAATGGTGCAATGCAGGGCAAAGATTGTTATATTTACAGGTTACTTATCTTTTTTGTATTATTTTATCCCCTGCAATGTCGGTCGCTATTATAATAGGCAGTTATTGGCTGCTCGCATTCGCCACATTTTTATACCGTTTTTGTTGTTTATTTAATTGAGTTCAAATCCTTATGTCACAAGCCCAAATTGATACACTTGCATCACTATTTAACGATGCGATTCAAACCCTACAAGCAGATGGCACGTTACCAAGCGATTGGCAAAATAATAGCCAAATCACCCGTACTAAAGACTTAAGCCATGGTGATTTCGCCAGTAATATCGCGCTGACAGCGGCCAAAGCTGCCAAGGTTAATCCACGACAGCTTGCCGAAAAAATCGTCAATGCGCTGCCTGAAAACCAAGACATTCGCCAAGTAGAAATCGCAGGTCCAGGCTTTATTAACGTGTTCTTAAATGCGGAAGCCAAGTTTGCGGTATTAGATGATATCTTTGCCTTGCAAGATCGCTTTGGTTTAAGCGATCAGTTTGATGGGCAAAAAATTCAGGTTGAGTTTGTCTCTGCCAATCCAACGTCAAGTTTGCACGTTGGGCATGGTCGCGGTGCAGCGTTCGGTATGAGCGTGGCAAACCTGCTGGAAGCGATTGGTTATGACGTCACGCGTGAGTATTACGTCAACGATGCGGGTCGGCAGATGGATATCTTGGCGACCAGTACCTATTTGCGTTATCTAGAAAGCAACGGTGAGCAAATAATCTTCCCAGTCAATGGCTATCAAGGTGATTATGTCAGTGACATCGCCCAAACGTTAAAAGCGCAACACGGCGATCATTACGTTCATAGCTTTGCAGCAATCGCCAAAGATGTGCCAGCAGATGCTGAGTTTGAGATTAATGTGGACGGCGAAAAAACATTGCTGTCAGGTGACAAAGAAGCACATATTGATGGCTTGATTGCCAACAGTAAAGCCTTGCTTGGTGAAGGTTATGAGCTGTTTTTAAATGCGGCATTGAGCAGTATTTTAGCCGATATCAAAGATGACTTAAATGACTTTGGTGTGCGTTACGAGTGCTGGTTTAGCGAAAGATCGATCGATAGCGAGATTGAGCCAGTCTTGCAAACCTTAGATGAAAAAGGCTATCTATACGAAAAAGACGGTAATATTTGGTTTAAATCAACCGATTTTGGTGATGAAAAAGACCGTGTTGTGCGCCGTGCCAATGGTCAATCTACTTATTTTGCTTCTGATATTGCGTATCACAAAAATAAATTTGATCGTGGTTTTGATAAAGTGGTCAATGTTTGGGGTGCCGATCACCATGGTTATGTGCCACGCGTAAAAGCCGCTTTATTGGCGCTTGGTATTGATGCCGAGCGTTTAGATGTGGTGCTTGTGCAATTTGTTGCACTATGGCGTGGCAGTGAAAAAGTGCAAATGTCCTCGCGTTCAGGTCAATTTGTCACCCTGCGTGATTTACGTACCGAAGTTGGTAACGACGCCGCGCGTTTTTATTATGTCGCCCGTAAGCCTGAAGTGCATATTGATTTTGATTTGGAGCTGGCTAAATCACAAAGCAAAGACAATCAAGTGTATTACATTCAATACGCGCATGCTCGTGTTTGCCGAGTATTAGAAAAGCTACAAAATAGTGGTCTTGTGGTAGACGATGCGATTGGTTTAGAACATCAAAACTTACTTAGCGCACCAAACGAAGACGAGCTGATTAAATTATTAGCAGGATATCCAGCGACATTATTACGCGCCGCGACGGGTTATGAGCCACATGTCTTGACCAATTATCTTAAAGAGTTGGCAGCGCTATTTCATGGTTGGTATGACAGCAATCGCATTTTGCCAGTGAGTTTGACCTCAGGTGAGACACCAAGCTCGGATGAGATGGAATTGATGCAAGCCCGTTTGCGTTTGTCTAAAGCCGTACGTCAAGTATTGGCCAATGGTCTTAGTTTGTTAGGGTTGTCGGCACCATCTAGCATGTAGTTTTTTTCTAGTATATAGTAACTTTCTAACATGTAGTACGAGTATAGATGACTGCCAGCCATAATTTGATGATAGTTAGATTCAGTAGGGAGAACCAGATCCATGCTAGCCAAAAAACCTAAAGGTGCGACTGAAAAACGCAAAACAAGTAGCGTATCAGGCTTATTGTGGATGTTTGTCGGGGCGGTATTGACCCTTATGATAGGGGTATTTATATACTTGTCACCATTATTTGATTTCAGTCCCGCTGACAGCACCGCTGGTAATGATCCTGATCGTCAGGTGCAGCCACGTGTCGACACTGATACTGATAATGGTGATTATGAGTTCTATGATATTTTGCCCAATCAAGAGATGGCGACTATTCCTGATGAAGATATTGCTGAGACAGGCAATGATCGCATAGGGGATATCAGCGCCTTTGAGCCTGATGTGGTGGTGACTCAACCTGAAGATGGTTCAGCCAGTCGCAATGATGATACTGGTAACTTTGGTATCTCTGAAAACACGGTCATTGCGCCCAGTCGTGGAAATAACGCTGCTACCAGTAATAGCGGCGATGACATTGTGATCGTTGAAGAAGACGCGACCTATGATGGATCGACGCCTGCTAGTAGCAATAATACGTCCACCAATAATGCAGGCGCAGGTACTGCTAGCGTCCAGGCTGCAAAACCTGCGGCAACATATATTTTGCAGATCAACAGCTTCGGTGATGCGGATGAAGCAGATCGCCGCCGTGCTCAAGTGTTGATGGCAGGTGTAGACGCTCGCGTGGTCAAGAATACGACGGGTAATGGTTTGCCAATCTATCAAGTTATTTCTCGCCCGATGAATAACCGCCAAGCAGTAACCACTGCTCAGCAGCGTTTACAAAATAACGGTATTGACTCCATTATTGTTGAACAGCGTCGTTAAGTTGCGCTGTTTAATAACAGTTATAGTTCTTTATGAATAATAAAAAAAGCGTCGCAATGACGTTTTTTTTATCTCTGATTTTTAGCAAAGTTATTTTTCTGCTGGTTTATTACCTTTCATCAAAAATTTTATAAAGAGCATGGCTATGACAGTCTCTCATTTAGCAACACCGCCTACTGGCTTCATTAAAGCATTTTTCCAAAAGTATTTTATTGATGCGTTTACTGGCATGGCTTTAGGGCTATTTGTCACATTGATTGCTGGTCTAATCATCTCGCAAATCGGTGGCTGGTTAGATTTGCCCGCATTGGTTGCGGTGGGCAAGCTTGCCTCAGTATTAATGGGTGCGGGTATCGGAGTAGGTATCGCCTATTACCTTAAAGCACCGACGCTCGTCATGCTCAGCTGCTTGGTCGCCGGTATGCTTGGCGCACACTCTGAAGCATTAATGGCAGGGACGTTATTTACGCCCCAAGTAGGCGGACCTGCGACCTTTGCCGCCTTACCGGGCAATCCGATAGGGGCGTATTTGACCTCGGTATTTGCTTATCGTGCTGGTACTTGGGTCGCTGGCAAAACCAAGCTTGATATTCTATTGGTTCCTCTATTGGTATGCGCGGTAGCATTAGCAGTTTGCGCACTATTGAATCCACCTATCGTCGCTGCGGTCGCTGCCATTGGTCAAGGTATTCAAGCAGCCACTGAGTTACAGCCTCTGTTAATGGGTATTGTGATTGCAGTGGTGGTGGGTATTTTATTGACATTGCCAACGTCCAGCGCTGCTATTTGTATCGCAATTGGGCTTGGTGGCGTAGCAGGCGGGGCAGCAGTGGTAGGCTGTGCGGCACACATGATTGGCTTTGCCGTTGCAAGCTATAAAGACAACGGCGTCAGTGGCGTGATATCTCAAGGTCTGGGCACCAGTATGCTACAGATTCCTAATGTGTTAAAAAAACCGCTGGTGTTGTTGCCTGCTGTGATTGCTAGCGCCATCGTTGGTCCTATTGCGACAGTAGGCTTTGGACTGGCATGTACAGCAACGGGTGCAGGTATGGGTACCGCCGGATTGGTCGGCGTATTTGGAGTCATTGAAGCGTCACAAGACATAATGAGTACGGGTCAATTATGGACAGCGATTATCCTGTTGATGTTTGTATTACCTGCCCTAATTGCAGGGGTGGTCGCTCATGTGATGCGCCGCGTGGGCTGGCTGGTTGATGGTGATATGAAATTGCCTTAAATTAAAGATAAAGGATGCAAATTGTCCTAACTATCCATAATAAAAAAGCCCAGCTATTAAATAACTGGGCTTTTTTATTATATAAATTATGAGCTTTTTTTAATTAACGGCGTACATCTTTAGGGGCATCACCATTGGGCCAGTCTTTGTCTTTATTGGCTTTGATAGGTCGCGGCAGATGGGTAAAGTAAGCAGCAATATCGACCGCTTCTTGGTCACTAAGCGAGTTACCTTGACCAAAGGGCATTTTGCCTTTGATAAAGGCCGCTGCTGTATAAGTTCGCGCCATACCTGCGCCATCGTTGAAGGACTTGTCTCCGGCTACTGCTGGATAGATATAAGTGCCATCGTCGTTATATTGACCTTCGCCGTTTTCACCATGGCAAACGCTACATTTTTCAGCAAACAGCTTTTTGCCATTGTCCGTATTTGGCTCTAAAGTTTTGTCTACCTTAACAAAACCGCGACCTTCAGGCGAAACACCATAAGGCAAGCCCTGTGATAGCCAGCTCATATAAGACACCATCGCATTCATATCATCTGAACCTAGGTCAAGTGCTTTGCCATTCATTGAGCGTTCAAAACAGCCATTGATGCGCTCTTGTATTGAATTCACGCGACCAGCACGTGACCGATAAATAGGATAAATGCCCGGCATACCATTCCAAGGCGCCGCGTAGGCCTCTGAGCCATTACCCAAGTGACAGCTGGTACAGTTCAACTGGTTGCCGACATTGTCAGGCATCTCTTTATAAGTATGATTGGCGATTTGTAAGCCGCGACGTACTGCTGCGCCAAACTCATCATCTGGAATAGTGGACTCATCTGGCATGCTAACGCTCAGTTTGGCGCTTGGATTTGCAGCCATCTCGTCTTTAATTTCTGCGGCACGTGCCTCAAGTGACTTAACACGGGCTAATGCTTCAGCTTCTTCGACACGGTCGACAGCCTTGGTATCTGATTCACTACAGCCTGACAGGCTAACCGCACCAATAGCAAAGATAGCAGCCAGTAAAACGGAGGAAGAGGGTTTGACCCTTAAAAGTATTTTCATTGGAATATCCTTATTATCAAAAATAATATGTAATAATATATTTTTATGATAATTTAGCTGTCAAAGTGACAGAAGTAATCTTAATTTTTGTGCAAAAAATCTGAATGAGTCATCAATCTGTAAGTTGCTAGAAACATAATTGTACCAAATATTAAATAATTAAAGTATATAAATAGATAAAGTGTTTTGGCTTTAGAGAGATATGAATTAATTTCATACCGTATGAAGAACCATATTGAAAGACAGTGTTGAAATACTACCCACAAAAAAGCGCTTAAATATTATCAATATTTAAGCGCTTTTTTGTGGGCAAATACTCTTAGAATATATTATTTTGGTGTGCTTGGTTTTTTATGGCGGCGTGGTTTGAGCTTACGAGAGAGCTTATGGACATCGTTCAATATTTGACTGTATGTCGCTGGAAAGACACGCTGTACCGCGTCGATTATCTTGGCATCATTGCCAATCAGACAGCGCGGTTGATTGGTCGCGGCAGCCTGCAAAATAATCAAAGCGGCATTGCTTGCATCAAATTTCAGGAATTTATTAAAGCTCTGAATGGCTTTGGGGCCAGTACGCATGCCAATATCATTGATACTGTCATTACCACGGGCACTATTGGCAATATTGGTTTTAATACCGCCGGGATGGATGCAGGTCGCTGACACACCGCAGCGCTGAATATCTAGCTCTTGACGCAAGCTTTCAGTAAAGCCGCGTACAGCAAATTTACTGGCGTTATACGCAGATTGTGACGGCTGCGCAGTCAAGCCAAACAGGCTTGAGATATTAATGATGTGACCATGCTCGTTAAATTGGCGCGATCTGTTTTTTTTGCTGCCATTCGTCGATTCGCTTTGTTTGACACTATTTTTAATCAATGGCAAAAATGCCTTGGTGCCATAGACCACACCCCAAAAATTGATGTCCATCACCCATTCAAGCTCGCTAATGCTACTGCCTTCTACGGTCGAATATAGCGCCACGCCTGCATTATTAAAGATGAAGTTTACTTTGCCATGGTCTGCCATGACGCTATCTGCCCACGCTTCCACGGCTTTATTGTCTGAGACATCAAGTACTGTCATGGTCGCTTTGATAGCATAACCAACGAGCAATTCTTTTGTCTGTGCCAGTTGCGCCGCGTTGATATCAGAGAGCGCCACGTGGCAGCCCATCTTTGCCAAATGAATAGCCAACTCGCGCCCCATACCAGAGCCAGCACCAGTAATAGCCGCGACATGATTATGATAATAAGGGGCGATATCTTGGTCTATCGTGGTATGAAAAGGCAAGTGTTGACGTAATGAGGTTGCGATAGAAGTAACATTGTTAAGCATGATAAACAGTCCTTTGTTTCATCAGTGATAGGTGTTGGTAGCACATTTACCTTAGCATGCTTTGTGGTTTTAGCTATGAACGATTGATAGACGCCGCTGTCACTTTACTCATACATTGGCTGTCATAAAAAAATCATAAGTGAGCAGCCATAAAAAAACGTCTAGCATAAGATATGCTAGACGCCTTTACTTCAATGACAGTTTTAATAAAGCTGATAACAACCGCTAAGCATCTATCGCTATTTGCTCTGAGTCGTCGGTAGAAAAGATGATTTCAGGTGTTTTACCTTCATTAATCACTTGCTCATCGACGATGACAGTCTTGGCATTTTTCATCGAAGGCAACTCGTACATAGTCTCAAGGAGCGCATTTTCAACGATAGAACGCAAACCACGAGCACCAGTCTTACGCGCCATGGCTTTTTTGGCAATCGCATCGAGCGCTTCTTTGGTAAAGCTAATGTCAGCGCCTTCCATATCGAATAGATACTTATATTGCTTAACCAAAGCGTTTTTTGGTTCTGTCAATATCTGCACCAATGCGTCCTCGTCCAGCTCTGTGAGCGCAGCAAGAACAGGAAGACGACCGATGAGCTCAGGAATAAGACCAAATTTGATCAAATCTTCAGGCTCTACTTGTTGCAGTAATTCTGAGCTGCGTTTGCTATCGTCTTTTGAGCTGACATCGGCGTTAAAGCCGATACCGCCTTTTTCTGTACGCTGCTGAATAACCGCATCAAGACCGGCAAACGCCCCGCCGACGATGATTAAAATGTTACTCGTATCAACTTGGATCAGCTCTTGCTGTGGATGCTTACGACCACCATGTGGCGGAATGGCAGCGACCGTACCTTCGATAAGCTTTAGCAACGCTTGCTGTACGCCTTCGCCTGACACATCACGGGTGATAGACGGATTGTCGCCTTTCTTACTGATTTTATCAATCTCATCGATATAGATGATGCCTTGTTCCGCTTTGCTCACATCATAATCTGATGCTTGCAAAAGTTTTTGCACGATGTTTTCGACATCTTCACCGACATAACCTGCTTCGGTCAAGGTCGTCGCATCGGCCATCGCAAAAGGCACATCCAGTAGACGCGCCAAGGTTTGCGCCAGTAAGGTCTTACCAGAACCCGTTGGGCCAATCAGCAAGATATTGCTCTTAGCCAATTCAACCATGGCATCGTCAGCGCCAATCTTCGCTTTTTTGCTGTCATTGGCTAAGGTTTGGCTAACTTTTAGACGCTTATAATGGTTATAGACGGCAACTGCTAGTGCTTTTTTAGCAGCGTCTTGTCCAATGACGTATTCGTCAAGCTTGGCACGCAGCTCTTTTGGTGTTGGTAGCTTTTTATTGACCCAAGACGTATCAATGTCGCTGTCATCATTGCCATCTTCAGCGCTATCAGCGATTAAATCGGTACATAGCTCAATACATTCATTACAGATATTGGCATCGTCAGCGGCAATCAGCTGCTGTACATCGCTTTTGGCTTTGCCGCAAAACGAGCAATGCGGGGTGTTATCTTCTGCCATAAAAGGCGCTCCTAAAATTTAAAACTTACAAATATTTTGATTTTTTACATCAAAGCCAAAACGTATAACGCTCAGGCTTTTGATGCCCATCAAAGCTTTTGCTCTTATGCGGTAATTATAAAGAAGTAGGGCGGCGCTCTAATACTTCATCGACCAGACCGTATTCTTTGGCTTCTTTCGCATCTAACCAAAAGTCACGCTCAACGTCTTTTTCGATTTTCTCTAATGGTTGACCAGTACGTTCTGCCAAAATCTCATTTAAACGGGCACGCGTTTTTAGAATTTCACGCGCATTAATTTCGATATCGGTTGCTTGACCTTGCGCACCGCCTGAAGGCTGATGAATCATGACACGAGCATTGGCAAGAGAATAACGCTTGCCTTTTTGACCAGCCGCGAGCAAGAACGAGCCCATGCTATAAGCGCCGCCCATACAGATGGTCGATACTTCAGGCTTGATGAAGTTCATGGTATCAAAGATTGCCAAGCCTGCACTCACTGAGCCGCCTGGTGAATTGATATACAAATGAATGTCTTTGTCTGGGTTTTCCGCTTCTAAAAATAGCAACTGTGCAACAATCAGATTGGCCATATGGTCTTCGACTTGACCGGTCAAAAAGATAACGCGCTCACGCAATAGACGCGAGAAAATATCAAACGAGCGTTCACCGCGAGAGGATTGTTCAACGACCATTGGCACCAATGCAGCTTGAGGGGCGCTTTGGGTATATTGCATGCCTTGTGCGTCATTGTGCGCACTCATCAGCATATCAAAATGTGGGTTGGCAGTGATGCGATCATAATCTGTCATAAAGATGTCCTGTTTATAAGTACATAAAATAAAGGGATTGAAGCTAGCGAGCGGCTACGCTTGTATGGCTGCTCATCATGCTAGATGTTGCCGCTTTTTAATAATATTCGCTGGCTGAAATAATAAGCGCCAGATATCGCTAAAAATAATTGAGCTAATGGTAACTTTTTTATTGAGGCAATAGTAACTTTTTCATGTGAAAAATAATTTTCTATTTATAACATGAATGCTATTAATAAAATGATTGACTCACTATTAATAAGGCGTCTGTAACCATTTATCAAGGGGCTTGGTTATAAACTGTCCATAAAGATAGCATATAAATGCCCAATAAAAATGCCCTAACACATATGTTAGAGCATTGCGTTAGAGCATTATGTTAGAGCCTGTTTAGATTGAGATTAGCAATTTGCCATTTGCCATTGAATGGCAAATTGCTAAGTTATCTCACTAAATTACATGCCTTGCTGCTGTTGTTGCTGTGCAGCTAATAGGTCTTGGTAGCTAACTTCTTTGTCAGTTACTTTACCTTGCTCGATTAGATAATCAACTACTTGGTCTTCTAGTACTACAGACTCAATGTTCGCGCGCTGCTGCTTGTCATTGGTGTAATACTCGATGACTTCACTTGGATCTTCGTAGTTTTCAGCCGCTTCTTTGATGAACGTTTCAACACGTTCTTGATCGACTTCTAAGCCTTTGGTATCGATAACGCGAGCAACGATGATGCCAAGACGAGCAGCACGTAGCGCTTGCTCTTCAAATAGCTCATTTGGTAGCATGTCTTTATCGAAGCTATCAGCATTGGCACCAAACTGCTGAGAAAAACGTTGCATCATCATGTTGCGTTGACGCTCGATTTCTTGCTCTAGCATCGCGTTTGGTACGTCAAACTCGTTCTTTTCTAGCAATGCGTCAAAAGTCGCTTGCTTAACTTGGCTACGCGCCGCGTTTTTGATTTCGCGTTCCATGTTTTTGCGAACGTCTTCTTTCAACTTCTCAACGCCGCCTTCTTTCACACCGAATAGCTCAAGGAACTCTTCGTTGATTTCTGGTAGCTTAGATTTTTCAACCAATTTTACATTGATTTTGAACTGAGCTTCTTTACCCGCTAAGTTTTCAGCTTGGTAATCTTCTGGGAAAGTGACGTCGATAACTTTCTCTTCGCCAGCTTTCATGCCTTTGATACCCGCTTCAAAACCAGGAATCATCTGGTTGCTACCGATAACCAGTTTGAAATCTTCAGCAGAACCGCCTTCGAATTTTTCGCCATCGATAGAGCCTTCAAAGTCAAAAGTTACTTGATTGCCTTTGTCCGCTTTACCTTTTTTCTCAACGAATTCTTCACGTTGCTTTTGAAGGTTTTCGATCATCGTGTCGACGTCTTCTTCGCTTACTTTAGCCGTGTGACGCTCAACTTCGATCTCATTGATACCTTGTACGTCTACTTCTGGGAAGATTTCAACAGTGGCTTGATAAACCAAGAAATCGTCTTCAAGTTTTACATCGTCGATGTTAGGCATGCCAACCGCGCGGATGTCTTCAGATTTGATCGCTTCAAAAACGGTATCACGGATCACATCGTTGATGACTTCTTGTTGAATGCCAGCACCGTACTGTGAACGGATATGTGACATAGGGACGTTACCCTTACGGAAACCGTCAATCTTGGCAGTTTTCGCAACTTGGCGAATACGACCTTCGACTTTGTTTTGAATTTTTTCGACAGGTACTTTAACTGTCAATTGGGTTTCTTTATTAGATAGCTTGTTGGTTGTGACTTGTAAATCTGTAGCCATGTTAATTACACCTTTAGGATTAAATAGTACGTTTGATTAAATAGTACTTAGGGTTAAATGGTAATAGACAAACCGTGCCTCAAATTACGGGCATGTATCATGGGTTGCCGTTGGAATAAATAGGGGATAGCGATAGCGCGCAATGTCAAAGTCAGTACCTTGAGCAATCGCCTTTGGTCACCACTGGCGCTGACTGATACTAAAATGTGAAACGGTTATCTTAGTAATAGGCGCTATCAGATATCAATAATAAACCGTTAATGCACCGCATAATAACGCTTTTTGGTGAATTATACAGACAAATAACGGCTTTCAACAAAATTTTAAAAGTAGAACAGTATAATCTATCTGTTTATTAAAGTAAAAATTATCTCTTTATCGTCAATTCACTTTGAATCTGCTACATCGTCAATCTCGCTTAAACTACGATTTGTACCTCTGCGCTAGACTGTCTTGTATTAGCATTAATAGCTAAAGGAATAAATTGAATCCACTATAAGATTTAAGGGTTATCTACAACGGCAACTGCGTCAATAATTGCTGAATCGCTTGCCCCCGATGACTAATGCTATTTTTATCAGCAGCACTTAAGCTCGCGGCGCTAGCTTGCAACTCTGGCAACCAAAACAGCGGATCATAACCAAAACCGCCGTCACCATGCGCTGTCTCTAAAATCTCACCCTGCCATAGACCTTGCGCGATAATCGGCAATGGATCATCAGCATGGCGCACCATCGCCAGTACGCAAACAAATAATCCTTTAATAGGCTCGTTAGCGTGCTCAGCACGAATAGGCTGTAAATCAGCGATGAGCTTGGCGTTATTTTTACTATCATTGCCATGCTCACTGGCATAGCGAGCGGAGTAGATGCCCGGTGCGTTACCTAATACTGGCACACATAATCCTGAGTCATCAGCAATCGCAGGCATTCCGCTGATACGGCTGGCATGACGGGCTTTGATAATGGCATTTTCTACAAAGCTCAACCCATCTTCAATCGCATCGTCGATATCAAGCTGACCTTGCGGGATGATAGTCACATCCAAATCTGCCTCGGCAAACAGCCTTTTAAACTCAGCCAGTTTGCCTTTATTATTACTGGCGAGCACCCATTGATTATCAAGGGTCGATTGGGTAGAGGATCGTGAGGTATTCGTGGTGCTCATAGGGTTATTCCGTTATGTCATTATTAAGAATATGGTTAGTGAAAGTATCATTATTGAAAGTATGGTCAGTTTTTAAATTATAGCTGTCTCTTAATACCATTTTTATCAGTTTTATCAGTTTTATCAGTTTATCGGTCAGCTAAGTGCCTAGCACGGTTGGCATGGCAAGGCATTCTGCGCTTAGTCTATAGACAACCAAAGGCTATACTAACAGTGTTATCCATAACATTTGGTAACTGATATTTGTCGCCACTGTTGCTATAATAGCCGCCAAGCTACAGTGAATGATATCTTATGGCTTGTGAATATTAAGTTAATAAATGCTTATGAAGTCAAGCACTTGGCTTTTGAGCAAACTGTAACAAAAGTAAGTTAATTTTGGATTCATAATAATACGTGATACTGTGTTAAACAATAAATGGTATTAAGCAATAACATTCATTTCAAACAATAAACTCAGCCAATTTAGTTCGTTATTTTATAGTGTTTTTTATGATGTAAAAATAGCGTAAAATTCAGTTTCTATAATGAGTTTTTATCAAATGACGGCTAAAAAAAGCAAGGATAAAATAACTATGTCAAACATTACTTTACCAGAGCTACCATACGCAAAAGACGCACTAGAGCCACATATCAGTGCCGAGACGCTAGAGTATCATCACGACAAGCATCATAATGCCTACGTGACTAAGCTCAACGAATTGCTACCAGGTTCTGGTCTGGAAGACAAAACATTGCCAGAAATCATCGTAGCGACTGCTAAAGATGACAGTAAGCAAGGTATGTTTAACCAAGCAGCCCAAGTATGGAACCACACGTTCTATTGGAACTGCATGACGCCAACCAATGGCGGCGGCGAACCTACTGGCGATCTAAAAGCTAAAATCGAAGAAGACTTCGGTAGCTATGATAAGTTCCGTGAAGAGTTCAAAAACGCAGCATTGACTCAGTTTGGTTCAGGTTGGGCATGGTTAGTCGCTGATAAAGTCGGTGGCAAACTGTCTATCGCCAAAACTGCTAACGCTGACACGCCACTTGCACATGACCAAATCGCGGTATTGACTTGTGATGTATGGGAACATGCGTACTACATCGATTATCGCAACCGTCGTCCTGATTATGTCGACACGTTCCTAGACAAACTAGTGAACTGGGACTACGCAAATGCGAAATATAAAGGTCAAGATGCTGGTGTTGAAGAGTAATCTTTAACTACTAAGTATTTGATTTAAAAAAAGGACGCTGAGAGGCGTCCTTTTTTTTGGTTCAATTTTTCTGAAAATATAGTTGCTTACTTAGATGTAAGAGGCTGTATAGAGGTAGTCGATGTTTCAATATTTTTTATGATAGTTAATTCCAAAACCAAACCCAGTCAAACCACATCCAATAAAGTACTAAAACCAAAGCACCTATTACTAATATGTAAGAAGAAAAGTCCAAAAAATGAGTCCAATATACATAAAATTTAGAGCGATACCAGTCAGCACCTTTTATAGTGTAGTTTTCGGGCATATCAAGTTTTGCACGAGTATAATCACCACGAAAATCATTATTTGAGTGAGTTTCAAATAATTTTAATATCTGATGATATGAATCTCTAAAACCATCATATAAGGTTTGATTATGCTTTTCATCTAGATATGGATGTATCCCTTGTTTAAGTTCGCCAAGTTTTGATGCACAAGAATACATTTTTTCAGACAAGTTAGAGTAGTCGTTTTTATCAATTAAAAGTGAGTAAACCAGTACTGCAATGGTAGAAAATATTTGAATCAAGGCTACTAAGTCATTATCTATATTTTTTCCCAATCTATAAGCCTGCATCAAAGATATGAGAATTAATCCTAAGGAAATTAACACAACTGTATAGGTTGAAAACTTACTATGGAATCTTAAGCGCCGAGATGCATGAAATCTTGTTTTTGAAGTTGCATCTATTTTCTTATATAGATTATTGAAACTTTCCTCTTTCTTTAATGTTTTTTCCGTACTCAAATTTTATTCCTCGCAAAAAAATATTAAGTTTTCATAATATACTTGCTTATTTGTTGTCATAGAGTGTGGTTTTAATTAGCGATTGAATGGACTGCTACACTTTAGTAAGAACATCCTACATCACCTCAAACCCAAACTTACCCAATACTTCCCTCAACATCGCAATATTATAAAAAGCATGCGCATTCACCGTATTTTGAAAGAAGATATATAACGTATCAAAATGCTGACGCTGATTGGCAATCGCTTGAGCCCAATCGTGCATTTCAGCTTCGCTATAACGGTAATCATGACGGTCAGCAGCACTCATCGCATCCCACCAGTTTAGATTATTACCATGCATACGCAGGTAGCCAGTACGCTCGGTAAATATTAGCCGCGACGGTGGTAAGCCACTGACTTTGGGATAATCAACGCTACACCAAATTAGACCTTGTTTGATAAAGCTATCGACCACTTGCGGCGTATGCCAACCGTTATGACGGAACTCAACGGCTAATGGATAATCCTTAAACCAACTGACGAGATTTGCTAGATAGAGCCGATGCTCGCGAGTACGGTCAAAGCCATGTGGGAATTGCAATAATAATGGCGCTAGAGCATTGGATTCGATAAGTGGCGTGAGCGCAGTAAGGAAAGCTTGCGCGTGCTCGGCAGTGCCTTTACGTGCATGAGTAAAGTCTTGATGCAGCTTGACCGCGAATTTCAATTCACTATTTGCTTCGGCATAGGCTTTATTGACCATACCTGCAAAGGCTTTTTGTCCGATGGGCGCATAGAAGGTGCTATTAATCTCAACTGCGCCGTATTGCTTGGCGTACTCCCGTAAGAAGTCCGTTTTCTTTGTGCCAGTAGGATACAGCGTACCGAGCAAATCGGTATCGCTATAACCGCCAGTGCCAAGGTAAATACGCGGGGTAGGGTTACTGTCCATGTTGACCACTCACTGCCGTTCTTTGATGGTTAAATTTTTGGCTATTTTTTACGTGCCCATAGCCATTCTATTAATGCCAGTAAAGCATCATTGTTTGCGTCACTGCCAAGCTCGCTACTGCTTGATTCATGACGACTCAGTTCACGAATGATGGCTGTGCGTCCATCATTAAATAGCGATTGCGCATAGCTAGTCGCGTTTTCGACACCCATCAATTTCACATAGGTGGATTTATCTAGTTTCTCATCGCTGCCAGCAGGTTTGCCAAGGGTATCGGTGCTAGTCGTCACATCTAAGATATCGTCTTGTACTTGAAAGGCGAGACCAATATGCTGGGCGCACTCTTGTAATGCCATACGCTGTGGAGCGGTCGCACCCGCACAGATACCGCCCATAAGCATAGCGGCTTCAATCAATGCGCCTGTTTTATCACGGTGGATAGCTTCTAGATCGCTTTGTGAAATATTAGCACTAGCCTCAGCATTCAGGTCAAGCATTTGACCAGAAACCATACGCCGTGCACGTGGTGCAAATATTGCGATAAGCTGGCTGGCGATAGCTGAATCAAAGGGCGCAAAAGTGGGCAACTCCGCGGTCAATACTTCAAAGGCTAATGTTTGCAATACGTCGCCAGCGAGTAGGGCGGTCGACTCTTCAAAGACGATATGAGCCGTTGGCTGACCACGGCGCAAGTCATCATCGTCCATACAGGGCAAGTCGTCATGTACTAATGAATAGGTATGCAGCAGCTCCACTGCCAATGCCGCACGGCGCGCCATATCATAATCGGAGTCATTTTCTAATAGCCCTTCCAAATCGCTATTTTGCTGAATTTGCTTAGCTTCTTTATCAGGGTTTTTATCAGCATCGTTCGTATTATCATTAACATTATTGTGATTAACACTGTCAAAGGCACTGGCAACCAATAGTGGACGCACCAATTTACCTTGACCAGTCATCACATAACGACAGGCATCAATCAACGGGCTTGGCAGGTTGGCATAAGCAAACAGCACGTCTATATCTTGTGCAAGTTGCGCGCGCACGGCGCTATGAAATTGCTCGGTGTTGTTATTAAAGCTAGTAAAAGATACAAGTCTTGAAGGCATAAGGCTTTCAGGTATAAAGCTTGGCGTAGAAGAAACAGTCATAACCCAACCATTTATCAGGTGAATAATAAAAATATCGCTAGTGTAGCATGATAGATTATATAGCTTATGGGGTGAGCATCATCAATGCTATGTTTTTGGCAGCTTACTGTTAAAAATTCGATTAAGCACGCCGAAATAATGCAACAAGCCCTCGTTACGTATTGGTGATTTAACTTAGTCAGTGGATATGTTTTGATAAAGAATCAAGTTAAGCGTGTGACGGCGGGTGACGATAAGCATCTGTCATTATAATCTTTAAAAGACGAATTTTTAGTATACAATTTCAGTATACAAACCGTCACCTAAAGCACATTACTAGTCAGGTAAAGGGCTGCTGCTGATTTAAGAGTGACTTGTGAGTATGGTATTAGCTTGTGACAGTTAGGGGCATAATCCCCTACACTAATTGGCGTAAAAATGATCTGATGATTTAGGGCTGGAGGTTTGCGTGCTTATTTCAGCGAAAAATTTGCTCAAATCTCAGTCCATATTTTTAATGCTAGTATGTTCAATATCAGTACTGGTCACAATATATATAAATGAAGCGCCGTATTCACTTGTGCTAACGCGGTAACATTAAGCATAAAAAATGAATATATAACCATGAGCGCTGGATAATAAAGACATCTTCACTGCTTACTCTATACTGACTTTATAACACAGTATATTGGCAGTGTTATTACTCGTTTTTCTAACAATAACTGGCTATGACCTTTAATTTTAAAACTTTTAATTTTAAAACGTAGCTTTCGTTATATAGCAAGGAGTTCCAAATGGTATACCAAGGAAATCGCATCACGGTGACAATGCTAGAGGATGGCATCGCCAACATGCAGTACAACGCCGAAAATGAGAGCGTGAACAAGTTTGATGCTGAGACCAACAAGCAATTTGGTGAAGCGGTTACTGCCTTAGAAAAAGCTGACGACGTCAAAGGTTTAATCGTGACCTCAGGCAAAGGCGTCTTTATCGCTGGTGCTGATATCACAGAATTCGTTGGCTCTTTTAAAAAGCCAGAAAGCGAGATTAAAGATTGGGTCGTAGGTATCAATGACGCCTTTAACCGCTTTGAAGACCTGCCTTTCCCGAAAGTAGCCGCCATCAATGGCGCGGCGCTTGGCGGTGGTTGTGAGATGACCTTGGTTTGTGAATATCGCGTCATGAGCGACAAAGCCATCATCGGTCTACCAGAAACCCAACTGGGTATTTTCCCAGGTTTCGGTGGTACGGTTCGTACCACGCGTGTGATTGGTATCGACAATGCGCTTGAGCTGATTGCGACGGGTACACCAAAAAAACCACTTGATGCTCTAAAATTGGGCTTGGTAGATGCGACTGTTGCTGCTGATGATTTGCAAGATGCTGCCATTGATTTGGTCAAAAAATGTATCTCAGGTGAGCTTGATTGGAAAGCGAAGCGTGAAGAGAAGCTGAATCCAGTTAAATTGAATCAGCTTGAGCAAGCGATGGCATTTAACAGCGCTAAAGGTATGATCTTTGCCAAAGCCAATCCTAAACAGTACCCAGCACCAGCACTTGCTATCGCTGCGATGGAAAAACACGTTAACTTACCACGTGATAAAGCGATTGAAGTAGAAGCCGCAGGTTTTGCAAAAGCGGCGAAAACGCCACAAGCAGAAAGCTTGGTTGGTTTGTTCTTAAGCGATCAGTTGGTTAAAAAATTAGCCAAGCAGCATAGCAAAAAAGCACATGAAATCAATGAAGCGGCAGTACTAGGCGCAGGCATCATGGGCGGCGGTATTGCTTATCAAGCCGCTAGTAAAGGCTTGCCAATCATTATGAAAGACATCAAGTCTGAGCAATTAGATCTTGGTATGGGAGAAGCCAGCAAGTTACTTGGCAAAATGGTTGATCGCGGCAAAATGACCCCAGCAAAAATGGGCGAAACCTTAAGCCGTATCCGTCCTACTTTGAATTACGGCGATTTTTCTGAGACTGATATCGTTATCGAAGCAGTGGTAGAAAATCCAAACGTGAAGCGTGCGGTTCTTAAAGAAGTTGAAGGCTTAGTAAAAGACGATTGTATCCTAGCGTCAAACACCTCGACCATCTCTATTACTTTCTTGGCTGAAGCACTTGAGCGTCCAGAAAACTTCGTGGGTATGCATTTCTTTAACCCAGTACACCGTATGCCATTGGTTGAAGTTATCCGCGGTGAGAAGTCCTCTGAAGAAGCGATTGCGACCACGGTAGCGCTAGCCTCTAAAATGGGTAAAGTACCTGTTGTGGTTAATGACTGCCCAGGTTTCTTAGTCAACCGTGTGTTGTTCCCATATTTTGGTGCCTTTGATTTGCTATTGAAGCAAGGTGCAGATTTTGCTCATGTCGATAAAGTCATGGAAAAATTTGGCTGGCCGATGGGTCCTGCTTATCTAATCGACGTGGTCGGTCTAGACACGGGTGTTCACGGCGCAGAAGTCATGGCAGAAGGTTTCCCTGATCGCATGAAGCCTGATTATAAAGGCGCTATTGAGCTTTTATATGAAAACAAACGCTTAGGTCAGAAAAACGGCGTTGGTTTCTATAAGTATGAAATGGACAAACGCGGCAAGCCAAAGAAAGTTGCTGATGAAGCCACCTATGAGCTATTAAAAACCACCACAGATAGCGACAAGCAAACGTTTGAAGATCAAGCGATTATTGACCGCACCATGCTGGCTTTCTGTAATGAGACTGTACGTTGCCTAGAAGACAACATCGTCAGCACGCCGTCAGAAGCGGATATGGCGATGATTATGGGCGTTGGTTTCCCGCCATTCCGCGGTGGACCTTGCCGTTATATCGACCAAATGGGTCTAGATAACTACTTGGCACTGTGTGAAAAATACGCATACCTTGGCAAAGCTTATGAAGCCCCGCAAAAAATTCGCGATATGGCAGCAGCAGGCGAGACCTTTTACGCCACCGCGTAATGGGCAGTCATTACTAGGATGAAGTGCAGTACACAAGCTCGATAAAATTACTGGTGATTTATTTATTATCAATGATCTTAATTTTCTAAATTAGATAAGCGAGCATTGTGGTACTGCCACTGACAATAAAAATTGAAAAGGAAGATAGTATGACAATTTTAAGTCCAAAAGACGTGGTCATCGTAGATGGCGTACGCTCAGCGATGGGTAAAACCAAAAACGGTATGTTCCGTCATGTCCGCGCTGATAGCATGTCTGCTGAATTGGTTCGTGCATTGGTTGAGCGTAATGACTTTGACCCACGTGACGTCGAAGACATCATTTGGGGCTGTGTCAATCAGACCCTAGAGCAAGGCTTGAACATCGGTCGTAACATCGGTCTGCTGGCGGGTATTCCAAAGACTGCTGGCGGTCAAACCGTTAACCGTCTATGCGGTTCATCTATGCAGGCGCTACACACTGCTGCTGCTCAAATCATGACCGGTCAAGGTGATGTATTCATCATCGGTGGTGTTGAGCATATGGGTCACGTCGGCATGATGCATGGCGTTGATCTTAACCCTGAAGCGTCAAAGCATTATGCTAAAGCCTCAAACATGATGGGCTTGACCGCTGAAATGCTTGGTCGCATGAATAATATCACCCGTGAAGAGCAAGATGCCTTTGGTCTTGAGTCGCATCGCCGTGCATGGGCTGCGACCACCGAAGGTCGTTTTGATAATGAAATCATCGGTATCGAAGGTCATGACGAAGCGGGTCGCCTGCAACTATGTACTGTCGATGAAGTGATTCGTCCTGATGCGACGATGGAGCAAATGCAAAAGCTACGTCCAGCCTTTGATCCAGTAGGTGGCACAGTGACTGCTGCTACCTCATCTGCACTATCTGATGGTGCCTCAGCAATGCTAATCATGAGCGCGCAAAAAGCCAAAGAATTAGGTCTTAAGCCACGTGCTCGTATTCGTAGCATGGCTGTTGCTGGTTGTGATGCGGCTATCATGGGCTACGGTCCAGTACCTGCAACGCAAAAAGCCCTTAAGCGTGCTGGCATGAGCATCGATGATATGCAAACAATCGAGCTAAACGAAGCATTTGCAGCCCAGGGCTTATCAGTACTAAAAGCCTTAAACTTGACGGACAAGCAAGACATCGTCAACATTAATGGTGGCGCGATTGCATTAGGACATCCACTAGGGTGTTCAGGTGCTCGTATCACGGTTACGTTGCTAAACGCCATGGAGCAATCAGATACTGAAATCGGTCTAGCGACCATGTGTATCGGTCTTGGTCAAGGTATCGCGACTATTATTGAGCGTGTTTAAGTTTCAGCTAAGCTAATATTTGTTGATTAATATGTTTTAATATCTTGTAAGATGAGCGCCTCTAACTTAATGTTGGAGGCGCTTTTTTTTGGTTTAAGTCATAGTAATGAAAGGTAGAGTATAAATGGCACATCATAAATCGTCAGATAAGAGGCGCTTAGATTTAGAGGTGTTTAAGTTAAAAATGCGCTATATCTTTCTTCCTTTTTTAGGTTTTAGTATTGGCGCCATTTTATTCTACAACATCATAAGATGGATGTTAGACATCTGTCTAGGGATATGGCCTCTAAAAGATACGGTCTGGAACTTAATTATCCCAATAATTATCAGTGTTATTTTAGTGCTTGTCATAATGCGAACAAGGATTCGACTGCTAAGATTTGAATTATTTGACGATAATAGCGCTAATGTATTTTACTTGGTGATGATACTTGCTTTATTTCCACCTATATCAATCAGTCAAGCTTACTTATATGAAGCAGCATATGACATTATTGATATAAGTAATATAAGTGACATTAAATTATATCCAAAACAAAAATACTTCCAATTTGATAATAAAAGTATTGAGAAACAAGGGGTTGTTTCTTACTTCAATACTAGGGAGATGGGGAAATCTAGACAAGAGTTAAAAATATACTTATATTTTGCTACTCCTTTTTATGGAGATAAAGATATCTGGTGGGGACAGGCTTTTACTAAGGTTATTGATAATGATCTTGAAGAAAAAGAGAAAGTTCAACAAATAGAAAATTTTAAAAAGATTTCTAGACAACAATATGCAAATGAAGAGATATCTGCTGCTGATTATTTTGAAAAATTGCAAAACTCAGATACTAAGCATGGTTATTTAGAAGCGATTAGATTGTCAGGTCAGCAACATATTAATGACCCAATAATACTTGTATCTCAGTTGGGCACACTTAACGAAAAAGCATATAAAGAGTTAGCAAAATTCTTTAGGTTTTTTATCATTGGAATGTTTATTTGCTTACTATTAGTCTTAAAAGCAACGATTGATAAAAAAGCATTTCAACAGTTTAAGGTACGCTAGATTAGTGGTGATAGTGCATGGATAATAATAAGCGAAGCCAGTATAGGTATAAGAATAAAAATAGAAGCAGAAACAAAAAAAAAGTAAGCAAAAGGGATAAACAGAAGCGCATACAAAGCCTAAGCGCTAAAGAATCGATCAAACTAAAACTAAAGCAAGTATTCTTACCATATTTAGGTCTTAGTATCCTGACTATTCTGCTTTTTGGGGCTTTACGCTGGTTGCTTGATATTTATCTAGATGTTCTACCTTTAAAGGAGGGCTATTGGGATTTTGGTATTCCTTTTCTGTTATCTGTTTTAGTCGTTAGTATTTGGATGTGGCCGAGGTATGAGCTTTTAACCTTAAAGTGGGTTAAGCGCAGTAGTTCAGGCTACTTTTTTATAACGATGGTTCTAGCATTAGTGATACCGCTCGTTCTCAGCCAAAACTATTTGTCTAAAGCGGCTTACGAGGTCATTGAAGTAAATAGCTTGAATGATATTCGTCATTATCCAAAGCAAAAGTATTTCAGAGTAAATGATTTTGAGCCACTCAAATTAGAGAGCGTTTCTTATATAGAAACACAAGTAATCAGTGGACGAAATTTTGACTCAACATTGCATATTGATTATTACATTGCGACGCCATTTACAGCCGCTGAGAATATTTGGCTAGGTTCTAGCTACCACACGAAATACGATAATCGTGCAGACCAAAGTATTAAAGACAGTCAATATTCAGCATTTATTAACGACTCGCGCCATAAGTACGAAGCCAACGACCTCTCTACTATCAGCTACTTTAAGAAACTTAAATCATCAAATAGCAGAAATGCTTACTTACACACGATTTCTACGGCTAATAGGTAATCTAATTTGCCACCCTTGATATTGAAGCCAGAAACAGGATTACTTGCTGACAGTTTAGGTCGTGATTTCGTTTGGGGGTTTGGTTCGTTTTTTATTGGTATGGTTCTGTGCTTGTTGCTCGTTCTCGCAGCAGAATTTGATAGTCAAGAAAAGAAAAGTACGCAAAAACATATACAAAAGCGAAAACATATACAAAAACAAAAGCCCGTAAAAAAACGAGCACCAGTAAGTGATGTATCAAAGAGCCTAGTAGTTTGGTTTAGAAGTAATAAAGAGCGACCTGCGACGTTGGTGTTAATACTGACCTGTATAGGTGCATTTATACTGACCGTATTCATGGGTATGGATATCATTGATCCTTTATCTAGACAGGTAAATAGTGCAGGTGGGTTGACGATGGACGCGCTGCAAGCTGGTAAGCATTGGCGAGTAGTGACATCGCTTTTTGTACACGCAGGGATTATGCATTTAGTAATGAGTCTAGGGATGCTGTTTGCTACAGGTTATATTTTGGAAAAAGTATTGGGTCCTATACGTTTTACGATTGCGTTTTTTATATGTGGTATTTTCGCTAATGTTTTAGGGGTGATATATTTTGATATGGACATGGCAGGTGTTTGGGGTGCTACATTTGGCTTGTTTGGTATCGCGATACCGTTGGTGGCCTTTAAGATTTTTAATAAAAAATATCGAGAGCTATTCGGCGGTACTATCGCTGCGATATTAATCATTACTTTAACCAGCATGTTCTTTGCATTTATAAACACGCTCAGTTATATGGTGTATTATCTTTTAACCTTGTGTTTTGGTATTGTTTTCGGTGTGGTCATAGTCATGACTCAAAAACAGTTTTTATTACGTAATGCTAGGCGTCATAATATATAGTTATTGGCTACTCTTCATTAAGAAACTATATCAAGCAGTATGAATCAAACGTGATGAATTGTTATTAATCATTATTAGAGACTATCTCCATTGACGCCCTCAGCAAACTATGACTAAATAAGAGTAAGGCTAATAAAGACAATATCAATGATAAAACTAACATAGCCTTTAACAATAAAGTCAGCCGTACAAGGAGTGTGCCATGTCTACTATGATTACCGACCGTACCTATCGAATCGCTCGCGAAAATACCCAAGCGATGATAATCGATGTTCAAGAACGCTTAACACCGCATATTTATGACCATGAAAACATCGTCAAAAAAACAGTGACGCTTATTAAAGGTCTACAAGCACTGAATATCCCTATCATGCTCAATGAACAGTATAAAAAAGGGCTCGGCGATACGCTACCTGAAATACGCGAGGTGTTAGAAGGCGATAACGCTAAAAGCTTTGAAAAGGTCACCTTTAGCGCTTGTGATAATGATGATTCGTGGCATTATTTAGCGCAGCAAAATCGAAGTATTGTTTTGCTATTTGGAGTAGAGACACATGTCTGTGTACTACAAACAGCGCTTGATTTGCTAGATAATGGTATGCAGCCCGTCATCATTGGTGATGCGGTCGGCTCACGCTTTCCGTATGATAAAAAGCAAGCAATACGCCGTATTCGCCGTGCTGGTGGCGTGATTACCACAGTTGAAACCATTCTGTTTGAGCTTTGCCGTAGTAGTCAAGACCCTGCGTTTAAAACCATTAGTAACTTGATTAAATAGTTCTTTTATTCAAGATATAAAAAATAGCGCTTACTCACATAAGCGCTATTTTTTATAGTGGTGTTCATTAGCTATAGGTTGGCATGCTCTTTTATAGCGCTCATAAAATATATAATATAGTCAAGGAATTTTAGAATCGCTACAAGGCGACCGACCGCAGATAGTACACTGATTACATCTAGGGTGGGTAACACCGTAGCGGTTTAAAAGTGCTCTAACTATACTTGCTTATGCGTAAAGGTAAAATGAAGCGCTATATATTCGTAGAAAAATTAAGAGAAAATTTATGCCATCAACCAAACCCCTTTTATTAACCAACCCAACGCTTGCCTCAAACATTGATATAGATCATGTTACTCATTTCTTATTAGAGCTTGATGCGCTTAAACGTATCAATCGTCGTAGCTATGTGACGCATACCACACGCAAAGAAAACTCTGCCGAACATTCATGGCATTTAGCCATGGCGTGCTGGTCTATCGCTGAACAGTTTGAGCTAGATGTCAATCATGAAAAACTACTCAAGATGGCATTGGTACATGACTTGGGTGAGATTGACGCTGGCGATACGTTTTTATTCGCAAACAGTCGTAGCGAGGCGCACATTGAAGAACGCGCTGGTATTGCTCGATTGCAAGCTGAGCGTGGCAATGGCATCATGGATTTAAATGAGATTTGGGAAGAGCAGGAGACGGGTAGTAGTAAAGAAACCCAGCTGATCAGAGTGGTTGATCGCTTATTGCCTTTTTTATTGAATTTAAATACCAATGGAAAAACGTGGATTGATGCTAACATCACGCGTTCGCAAGTGACTGCGGCACTTGCTTTTATCAAAGACAGCTTTCCTTCCATTCATGATTGGCTATCAAAAAATATCGACTATGCGACCCAGCAAGGATGGTTGGTTGATGCTTAAGTAAAGCCATCATTTTGCCGTTTACATGTTTGCAAATATTTGTATTTTTTAAATATTAAAGTATTTAGAATTAGCTAAATGAGCGATTAAGTACATTATATAGAGAGATTATTAAATGAGAGTCACTGGCACTTATAAGGTTTTTGCTAAATCGCTCGTCTTTGTTAGCCTATTAACTTTGGCGCAACTAACTCAGGCTGCCGCACCTATTAGTAATGGTGATAAACTGGCGCACGATGCCAAAAAACAGATCGGCATTACCACTAGCTATGATCCTGCTTACCGCAAGTTGGATTTTCCGCGTGGCGATGTGCCGATAGAAACTGGCGTCTGTACCGATGTTATCGTCCGTGCTTATCGCTTGCAAAATATAGATCTACAGCAATTAGTCAACCATGATATGAAGTCAAATTGGTCGGCTTATCCAAAGACTTGGGGGCTCAAATCAACCGACAAGAATATCGATCATCGCCGAGTGCCCAATCTTGAAGTGTTTTTTGCGCGTCACGCAAAGACATTATCGACGACTGATAAAGCCAGTTTTCAAGCAGGGGATGTGGTGACGTGGCGGCTACCGAATGGTAATTTGCCGCATACAGGTATCGTCTCCGATAAAGTCGCTGCGGATGGTACACCGCTGATTATTCACAATATCGGACGCGGTACGCAAGAAGAAAATATCTTATTTGCTTATCCTATTCTCAAACACTTTCGTTATTAACTACTTTCTTTATTAACTAGGGTGTGTCATCAATTAGATTGTGAGGCTTAAAATGAGAAAAATTGTAGATAAACAAGGAAGAAATTGCCGTTAATATGAACATATTGATAAAATTTCTGACGATATTTAGCAAAATTTAGCTATTTTAAGACCACTAAATGTATTCATGTGCTAATTGATGACACGCCCTAATATGTTGCGATGAGATAGTTACCCACAATAAAAAGCTCAGTTCAACATAGATTAGGATGCTGGACTGAGCTTTTTTGAGTCATTAAATCGCTCAGCTATTAAGCGTGAGTAGTCCCTAGTAGCTGTCCCATTTTTACCACACTATCGGCTTTCATACTGTCTTGCCAATCCGCTTTTGCGCCTTTTGGTAGAATGACAATTGCGGTTGAGCCTAAATAAAAACGACCCAGCTCGTCGCCTTTCTTAAAGCTCATATTGTGCTCAGCTTCTTGAATATCATCAGTGCGGGCAATTTTACCAGTCGCCACTGTTTCGATACCAGCGACAATCATCGCCCCAACCATCACCACCGCTGCTTTGCCATATTCTGTATCAAACAGACAAACCAAGCGTTCATTACGCGCAAATAAGTCCGGCACGTTCGCCGCCGTAGTATTGTTGACCGAAAACAGCGTGCCCGGTACATAACGGGTTTTGGTTAGAGTACCGGCGAAGGGCATATGTACACGGTGATAGTTACTGGGCGCAAGATAAACCGTCGCAAAACTGCCATCCGCAAAATAGCGGCCATCTTCACTGGCAGCAAGCAGTTGACCAACGTCATAATAGCGACCTTTTGCTTGGAGCAATTTATGGTCGTCAATTTGACCCAACTGCGAGATAATACCATCGGCAGGACTGACGATACCATGAGGCGTCATGTCGATAGGGCGCGCGTCTTCTTTTAGCTCACGAGTAAAAAAATCGTTAAAGCTCTCATAGGCGTTGAGACTTTGGCGCTCATACTCGTCCAAGCTGACGTTATAGGCTTTAGCAAAGCTACGGATAAACGTGCGTTTAACATAAGGATGGCGGCTAGCGGCTAGACGCCCAGCAACTTTACTCAGTTGCTGCTGCGGGACAAGCTGTTGTAAAGTAGTGAATACATTCATAATGAGGCTACCAAAATAGGGTGTGATGTAATAATTAATAAGCAAGAGAATGGCCGTATTTTATCATGGACGGCGTATTATTGTATGGGCATAATTGGTAAGGAATCCGTAAATGAAAGCACTTATACAGCGCGTACGCCGTGCTAGTGTCACCGTCGATGCGCAGTGTGTTGGTACGATTGAGCAAGGCATATTGGCTTATATTGGTTTAGGGCCTGATGACGACCTAACAAGCGCCCAGCGCATGGTAGATAAAATCCTCACCTATCGTATTTTTGACAATGATGATGATCCTGCCAAGTACGGCAAACTGGATAAAAATGTCCAGCAAGTTGGTGGCGGACTATTATTGGTATCACAGTTTACGCTAATGGCAAAAACAGACAAGGGTCGTCGCCCTGACTTTGGTGGTGCGATGGCACCTGATGCGGCTCAAGCATTGTTTGCGCAATTGGTCGCCTATGCCAACACGCAACATTCAAACGTGGCAACTGGTCAGTTTGGCGCTAATATGCAAGTGTCGAGCGTCAATGATGGGCCATTGAATTTCTTGTTAGAAGTGAATTGAGTAAACTAAGCATTAGCCGTCACGAGACCTATGAACCGCTTAAAAGTTGAATGTCATTAAACTGTCATAATTACCCCGTTTAATAGAGAGCAGCAGGCGAGCATTTATCGCCTTTTTTGTCAGCCAAATGTTGTCCTCTAACACTGAGAATGCCGTATGTATAATGAGCAAATTTTGATTGTTGAAGATGAACCGGCGATTCGTGAAATGATCGTCATGACGCTAGAGATGGCGGGATTTGATAGTCTGCAGGCAGCGGATGTATCTGAGGCGCACCAACAAGTGGTCGATCACCGCCCTGCGCTGATTTTGCTAGATTGGATGCTACCCGGCGATAAAAGTGGCATTGATTTTTGCCGATTGCTCAAAAACGATGAGCTACTTGCTGAGATACCAGTCATTATGTTGACGGCTAAAAGTGAAGAGGACAGCAAGGTGCATGGCCTCGATGCTGGTGCTGATGATTATATGACCAAGCCTTTTTCGACACGTGAGTTGATATCTAGAATCAAAGCAGTATTGCGGCGTAGTAACGCGCTCAGTAGTGATAAATCTATCGAAATCGGCAATCTGAGCCTTGATCCCAAAAGTCAGCGGGTGACAGCGGCTGGTAAAGTGGTTGATGTTGGTCCTACGGAATATCGATTACTGGCATTTTTTATGAGTCATCCAGAGCGTGCCTATACGCGGACGCAGCTGCTAGACCAAGTATGGGGCGGTAATGTATATATCGAAGATAGAACCATTGATGTGCATATCAAACGTTTGCGGACATTATTACGACCGCATCAATGTGATACGTTGATACAGACAGTACGTGGGACAGGCTATCGATTTTCTAGCTTTATTGAACCAATTTAACGGACGGTTTTTATTCGCTATAAAAGCAGCATGTTAATCGCAGCACAGTGAAAAACGGCGAATAGTGATAAGGATGATGGATGAACACCCTAATATCGGCTCAAGGCGACCAACAAAATAAGTCACTGCTAGCAACTCAGCAGAATACAACGGATCAACTCAAAAAAATTAGAAGCGCACTACGCGCATTGCGAGATGCGGTGGTTTTGCTCAATGACGATGATGGGCTCGAATGGTGGAATCAGGCCGCCGAAGATTTAATGTTGTTACAGTTGTCAGATAAAGGTAAGTGCATTTTTGACTTTATTAGTGCGCCTGAATTTCGTCAGTATTATCAGGCGACGACCAACCCTAACGATGGTGCTCAGGATGGTGTGCACATTGTCTCGTGGCGCGCGCCCAAGCGTTATCTAAAGTGTGAGCTCACGCCTTTTGGCGATGAGAAGCTGCTCATTATTTATGATGTGACGCGCTTGCATCATTTAGAGGAGATGCGCCGCGATTTTGTGGCGAATGTCTCGCATGAGTTACGCACACCGTTGACCGTCATGATGGGCTATCTAGAAAATTTTTCGGATCAGCCAGATATGCCGCCGCATTGGAAGCGCGGGTTTGAGCTGATGAGCCAACAGACTGCGCGTATGAATAGAATTGTAAATGACTTATTGCTGTTATCTCGCATCGAAATCGAAGAAACCCATGAGCTCAGTTATATTGATATGACCAAGCTGCTGACCCATGTTTATGATGATGCGCAAGCGTACAATCAAGAGTATGGGCATACCATTCACTTGCAGATAGATACTTATGACGGACTGTATGGCTCAGAGATGTATCTAAATAGCGCGCTTTCTAATCTGGTGATTAATGCCATCAAATACACGCCCAAGGGCGGTAATATCGCCATTAGTTGGACAAAAACGTCAGAAGGTTGCCGATTTGCCGTCGAAGACAACGGTATTGGTATTGCACCTGAGCATATCGCACGGTTGACGGAGCGCTTTTATCGTATTGATAAAGGTCGTAGTCGGGCGACTGGCGGCACAGGGCTAGGTTTGGCAATCGTTAAACACGTTTTATATCAGCATGAAGCCAATTTACAAATTGAATCAGTAGAAGGGGTAGGCTCGACGTTCAGCATGGTATTTCCAGCTGCCCACATTAGATCAGCTGCGATACCCTAATTTTTTTGTAAAAGTGGATAGGGGTTCACTGCACTGCCGCTGATATAAATACCGTAATGCACATGTGGCGGCGTACCTTTTGCATTGCCACTGTCGCCGACGTAGCCGATGATATCGCCGGCATTAACCCAGTCGTTTGGACTAATATCTGCATAATCTTCTAAATGCGCATAATAATGCCCTGCGCCGCCTGGTCCAACCACGACCACCACACGACCGCCTAACGTATTTTCACCAACTTTGCTGACGATGCCTTGTGTCGTGGCTCGTATTGGTGTGCCTCGTGCGGCAAAGATATCGATACCTTCATGACTGCGACCTTGACTGCGTGCAGCGCCCCATGTATCTGTTAGATGTTGTTCTGGAAGTGGACTGGGTAAGCTGTTTTCCGTCGGTAGTTCTTGCTGTAATAAGCTGAGCTGTTGCCATTTTGCCATCACAAATGACTGAGTTTGTTGGCTGATACTGGGTAAGAGCCTATCAAATACAAATAATAGCATCAACAATACAGCCGCTTTAATGAGCACACTGAGTACACGGCTTAAAAAAGTTAGCCTTTTCTTTTGTTTTAATTGCGGGTTACTGCTATCTGCTGGCATCTATCTCTCTTTAGTTTTTTAAATAGTTTCCCTTATTATTATATAAGTGAAGTCGTCTATTCTTTGTATGCCATTGTTATCTCAGGTTTTTATCCCCATAAAGATAACGTTTCTTTTAAAGTTTACGTATTTTTAAAACGTTACATAAAATACCAATGTTGCTATCTATTATTGTTATCCATGGCTGAACTTTTATGACTGACACTGCGCTGATTATCGATACCGAAACCGATCAAGGTCGTGATCCGCGTCCGATTCAAGTGGCGACTATTAATGCGATGACGGGTTTTGAGTGGATGAAGTACTTTAATAGTGGTCGTTCGATATCACCAGTTGTCATTAGAATTCATGGCATTACTGATGATGATGTCGCTGGTCTTGAGCGCTTTGATTTAGAGGCGTTTGAGTTGCCACAGTATTTGATTGGTCATAATGTCCGCTTTGATTGGCGGGTTATTGGCAGTCCATCTACTAAGTTGATATGTACGGTTCGGTTGGCGCGTGTGGCTTTTCCAGAGTGGAGTGCTTATGGTCAGTCCAAATGTATCGAGCAATTATTAGGCAAAGAGGAAGCAAGTAGGATGACGATTGCCGCTCATGATGCGCTGGGTGATGCGCGTATGTGTTATCTGCTTTATCGGGCGTGTTGTGAGCGCCTAGCCATTGCATCGACGGATTTTGCTGCTGTCCATGCTATCGCTAATAAAGCCAATCCAGTGAGCAAAATGCCCTTTGGCAAACATAAGGGCACGCTGATTAAAGACGTGCCAATCAGCTACGTAAAATGGATGCTGGGTAATATCCATAACATGCAGCCGTCGCTTTATTCTGCCTTAACCAAGCGTGTCAAAGCAGAACAGGCAGCAAAAAATACGCCCTAAATAGAATTGCACTTGAATAGGTTAACTAAACAGAACTTATTACTGCTTAGCTAGCCAATCAACCGCCATTTGCCAAAGCTGTGGGGCTTTAGCATTGGTTCTGCTAATAAAATAGCGCATATGACCGATACTGTTTAGACCAAAGTCTTTGGGATCTAAAAACTGCTTTTCGACTGGCATTTTAGTAAAAACACGAATCATATCATCCATATTTTTGCTATTGGCAATGTCATCATCACTAAACCCCAGCCATAATGATGGCATAGTAATGTCATCATAAAAGTGCGTTTGTATAATTTTGCCAAAGGCTGTTTTGATATAGCCTGCGCCATTACACCATTCGCGCCACTGCCGAGACACGCCCCGTGGTAGCGGTTCGCCCATACCAATTTTATCTGACGGCGTGTACCCTAACGCCAAGTTGGCGAGTGGAATAAAGGCATCCATAAACCCTATCGCTTTGAGTTTATAAGGCATGCTCATATTTTTAATACGACCTGATGAGCAGGCGACATTGAATACTGAAGCGAGCGCACTATAATTTGGCATCAAACCTATCAGCTGACCGCCTGCACTATGACCAATTAAATGATAAGTGGCGTCGGCAAATTCATCTTGCAACGCATCAAGGACGGCTGGCATATCATGGCGACCCCAGCTAATCAGCGATGCATCGCATTTAGCCAATGCAGACGACAGCGATTCACCGATGCCTTCATTGTCAAAGGTTAGTACACCAAAGCCATTTTCTGCTAAGTGAGTGGCAAAATTGTGATAAAACTGGCGCTTGATACCCGTTGCTGGCGCGATCATAACCGCTTTTTTTACCTCATTTTTAGGGCGATAGACAGTCGCTGCCAATGCCTGATTGCGCTCAGTCATGATACTCAGTGAATAAATATCCGTCTGATACTGTTTATTTTCCATGCTGTAACCTTCATATTGTTAGGGTTGTATGCGGTGTGGATTGGCTATTTATTTGCAATTATTTATCAATAATTTGCTCTTAAAATGTAGTCATTACGTAGTGATAAACCGCTTAAATTAGCTGATAACCACCTGATAGCATCGCTTATGTTAAGATAAATGCTGGTAAGCAAGGCGTTCAATTGTGACTTTCAAGTTCTATGCTATTTATCTGGGGTGGTATTATCCATGAGGGTTTTAACGAGTATTTAACAAAAACAATCGATATAAAAATTAAGGAAGCTATATGCAAATGAAAATTAACAATGACACTTATGAAGTCATTACCAGTCAAGACATTACCAATATTGAAAAAGCAGTGGATAAATCAACGTTAACGATGCCGTTGGTAGCGGTTTATTGTGGTTCGCGTTTGGGCAATAATGAAGTCTATGAGCAGGCAGCCCGCGAGTTGGGTAGTGCGCTTGCTGACAATGGCATGGGTTTGGTCTACGGCGGCGCGAGCATCGGGCTGATGGGTGCCGTTGCAGATGAGGTGATTCAAGGCGGCGCGCAAGCGGTCGGTGTGATTCCAACCTTTATGCTCAAACATGAGATTGCTCATGAGCAGCTGACTCGCTTGCATTTGACCGATACCATGCATACCCGTAAAACCGTGATGGCAGAGTATGCGGATGCCTTTATTACCTTGCCGGGCGGGCTTGGTACCTTAGAGGAAATTATGGAAATCGCCACGTGGCGTCAGCTCTATCAACATGAAAAACCGATGATTATTTTGAATATCAATGGTTTCTATGATCGTATGATCGAGCACTTAAAATATACGGCTGACCAAGGTTTTATGAAGCAAGAAGATCTGGAGCGTTTGGTGGTATGTAACACGATTAATGAAGCCATTGAGCTATTAAAAACAGTCGTAAAAATAGACGATGCAGTCGATACCGAAAAAATGGCTGGTAATTAAGAGTACATATTCTTATTTATAAATGCTTTGATCTGTAAATGCTTTTATATATAAATATTTCATCTATAAAAAAGGAGAGAAGGGCTGATCATTAGCCATTCTCTCCTTTTTTTGTTCAATTTTTAATAGAACGCTTTTTATATCTCAGTAGCACCTGCATCATTAACCGTGTTGAAACCCTTTAAAGTTGTCTCGCCAATACCGTGATTCACATCAGCCATTGCCAATGGAAAGCCTCGTTGCTCAGCCAGTGTACGCGCGACTTCATCAATCGCCATGCTATCGTGTTTTGTCAAATACGACCAATTATGAGCATAACGATTGCGGTTGGCTGGCGTGTCATGATCGATTAAGCCAAGTTCAGTCAATTCATCAACGATTTGGTCGGCAGCAATCAAAGTCGAGGATGCTTTGACGTTTTCCGCTCGAGCATAGCGAATATTAGAGTATAAGCTGACATCAGCCACTCGCAGCGTATCGTCTTGACCGGGTATTTGCTGCCCACCATATAGCGCGTTACCGACCGTACGTGCGCTATGGAAGGTCGGTACAAACTCCGCTACATAATCAATCGCTTGCTGACTACGCGCTTGTAACGGTGCCTTATCCCAGCCATCTTCGATATAGTGCACATACTGCGGCGGCAGCTTAGGTTGGGCGCTGTCTTTGCTAGAGGCCACCAATCCATCATCGAATAGCGTGATAAATTTGCTCATGCCATGTATTTGAAAATAACCACCGGGGTAAGGCGTGAGTTGTGCCATGCCTTCAGGTGTGCCGCGACTGCCATAAACGATAATCTCTGGTATCTGTCCGCCAGTATCATCCCAGTGGGTGATATAAGACGATTTAAACTCGACCATACGCGTGACTTTGACCCCGACCATATCGTCGATGACGCCCGTACGAAAACCGCAAGCGTTGATTAAATAATCCACTTCGATAGATTCAGTTGTATTTTCAGTTGCAAATTTGGTTGTAAGCTGAGTTTCAGAGCTGGCAGCTCGTTGATAATCAATACGCCATTTAGTGACGTGGTGGTCTGCGTTTGAGCAGTTTTCACAATCAACAGGCATGACTTGCTTAACCTGTGTATCGGTAAAGACGTGTGCATGCTCATAATCTGCTAATGCCAATTGCGCAGAGGCCGCCAAGCGAAAAATATTCCAGCCGTACTCTTGCACGACAATCAGTGGAAACTTGACTTTATTCAAGTCCAAATACTTAGCGACTGGTATCATCCATTCATCAACTGACCGCGGCACAGTGACTTGTTCACGTTCTGACAGCGCAATGAGTTGCTCATGGCTATAAAGCTGATAATAGTTTTCAGGTTCGCCCAACACTTTGTTATTAGCATCTTCGGCGATAAGCTTACGATACGCATCAGTCAAGATATCAAGACGTGGTAGCAAGTCTTCTGGCAAGCCTTCATCGCGGGTTGGCACAGCAAATACTGTTGGGCGAACATCGATGGTATAAGGATAAAGGCGCAATATATCAATACATTGTTTGAGGAGAGACACACAATCTTCATCAGGGATTTCACGGTATAGATTGCCGCCAGCATGCAAGTGACACATCGGTGGACCATCAATCAGCGATTTGTTTTTTTCAAATACATAAGTTTCAAGCCCCAATGCCGCAAGGCGAATAGCAATGGTTGCTCCTGCCGTACCGCCACCAAGAATACCGACGCGTTTGGCAGAGTGCGCTTGGTTTTTCACTGGGTTTTTAATGAAAGAGTGAGTCATTGTCGTTGTTATATCCTTAATAGCAGTTACAGCAGGTCATGCTCGGTGTATTTGTTAAATGTTTTGCTCTAAAAATCTTATGTTAAAAATTTTTGTCCTAATGGATGTTGTTCTAAGCCATTTATAACTATTGATATGCGTGCAAAGGACGTCAAGTTCAATATGCATATGAAGCCGCAAGGGTCATATTTATCATTGTGTAGTAATTCTTAAGCTGTATAGGGTATTCTACGAAAAATGATAACCAATATGACGGCAAATGCGTAAGTAGATAGGTGAGTTTTGTCAATGAATGGCTATGGCGCTTGATAGTAATGGCTATGCCAGTTTAACCAATTTGTAAATACATAAGCTTTTGTAAATTTATATATGGATAGAAACGACTGCGCTGTTGCATATGCTATATTAAAACTGCTCAAAGTCAGCGATAGGTTTTTTTGCCGTTTAAATGGTCTGACGATGAGAAAAATCCAAATTGAAATTTATGATCACAATCATAATCACAATCAAAATGACAAGGAAGTTATTATGAAACGTATGCTTATATTATCGGCTCTCACCGGTGTTTTAACGCTTACTGGTTGTACTACATTAAACAATGTATTCGGCAATGATGATTCTGGCATGCATGATGTACAAGCCACCAATAAAAATACCGCGCCAGTCGCGAGTAAAAACGGCATGTTAGTCGATGCAAGCAATCACATGACTTTATATACCTTTGACAAAGATGGGATGAACAAATCAGAGTGTGGTAGTGCCTGTCTAATTGCTTGGCCCGCATTTATGGCACCGAGTAATGCCAAAGCATCAGGGCAGTTTGCAGCATTTCAACGTGAAGATGGCAAGTATCAATGGGCGGTAAATGGTAAACCGTTATATTTCTATGCTAATGATACAAAGGTGGGCGATAAAGATGGTGACAATAAACTGGGCGTTTGGCATATCGTCAAAACCAAGTAAAGTAAGCCCATTGTCTACCGAAATGAAAGACAATTAGCATCAAAAAAGCAGCCATCGTAATGGCTGCTTTTTTATTGGCTTGAATGATTAGAATCGTAAAATAACGCGATCAAATATCTGCCAAAGCTTCAGCTTGTTCAGTCTCCAAGATAGTTTCTTTAGTAGGCTCTTTTCTATATAAAGGGAAAAAGTCGGAGCGTAAATCATTTTCGGTGAACCAGCTATCAGCGACTAATGCTGCGTATTTTGCTGGATTAACGACGAGTCTATAGGTTTTGAATAATAACTCTTGTGAGCTAAACCCTTTTTTATACTCGTATAAAGAATCTAGATTAGAGCCTACGCCGCCGCCAAGATGCAGTAATTTGTAATGATTGGTTCGGCCCCAATCACGAGCCACATGGGTAATGAGTTTGGAAGGTTGTAGATGGGTATAAGCGTTGAGCGTGCCTCCGAGATGAAATTGCATAATGCCCGATTCTTTACAGATTGTGTAGATAGAGGAACCAATGGCTTTATTATCCTGATAGGCAGTTATCAGTAGTATTCTGTCTTGCAGATTTTCGAGCAAATTAAAAAAGTAATCATCATCAAAGAAGTAGTACTGATCTGCCTTCACCTGCGCCATCGTTTCTTTATATATATTGGAAAATACCACTGCATTTTCTCTGGTTAAACGCTCAATTTTTGTCACTACATCCATTTTTAAGGCTTTTTTAATGCCTCTACGATGACGATTTTGAGTCTCGCTCCAGTGCTCCTCTTCAGATTTACTCAAGTCAGACATCAATGTCAATCCATGAGTGAGTGCTTTACCGACCGTTGGTAGCCACTCTTTATTTATGATTGGATGTAGTCGCATGAATAAAGACACACAGCCTTTTGCTAAGAGAAAGCCCCTTACTTCTGCCAATATTATGTCTAATTCGGCATCAGTGAGAGACTTATCCATGACAGGACCGCCGTAACCATAAGTAGAAGTCGCATCCCAATGCTCTGAGTCGAGTTCTCTTATAATGAGAGGCAAAAAGATCTTTTTATTGTTATAAGTGGCAATCACTCCTTGAGGAGTGCCTTTATCGACAATAGCTGACGCAGCAATCCAACCAGATAAGTGATAAATATCAAAGTGATAATCAGCGATGTTTTTATCCCAGTCTTTATTTATCTCGGCAAAGTCTACCTGTACTGTATCCATCTTTCTGCTCCCTCAGCGTTATGCTTTATATTCGTAAATCCGTATATATGAATATAACAATAAAAACTGAGGTTAACAAGCAAATGGAAAGTATTTATGCGATTTATTGAATATATATAAATGTCGAGTGAGTTGATTCATTATTGTCAAAAAAGCAGCCATTATGATGGCTGCTTTTTTTAGAGTACGTAGAGGAGGGGGCGATTTGTGCTTGGCTAAAATTAGACTTATTTAGATTTTTTGTTGGTTTGCGCTTTTTTCTCTATCAACTCACCATCGATTTGGATCGGGACACTGGTGGTAATGCCATCTGCGAAAGCTGTCATACCATAGGCTGCGCGATCAATATTACCCGTTGCACGGAAGCCAATAACTGGCTCTTTGGTAAGAGGACTGTTGGCGATTTTATTCAAAGTCACATCCAAAGTTAATGGTTTGGTTTGACCTAACATAGTAAAGTCACCTGTGACCTTGGCTTGTTGCGGATTTATAAATTTTACGTTGGTTGATTTAAAGGTCATGGTTGGATATTTGGCGACGTTAAAAAATTCAGCCTTTTTTAAATGCTCATCACGTGCATCCCAATTGGTGTCAATGCTATCGGTTGCAATGGTGAAGCTCATATTGGTTTTACTGGGTGCTTTAACATCGTAATTTACGACCCCTTTGACGTCGTTAAAATGACCCATGGTGGTCGAAAATCCTAAGTGATTGACAGAAAACCCCACACGGGTGTGCGAGTCGTCTAATTGCCATTGATTAGGTAATGCCGCACCTGCAACAGTAGTGAGTGCCAGTGCTGAACTGATAAGCAGGGCTTTTGCGCTATTCTTCATAACAGTATTTATCATTATATTGTCCTTAGTGAGTGTTTATAAATAGTGAGTGCTTGATTAATGAGGCGAAATAAGACGGTATCCATCATTATTGAAAAATGACAAATATTAAAAACAAATTATTAACTAAATCTAAACTTAAAATAATTATTGATTATTTAAACTAATTTGATATTATACTTACATAGCGTATACCTCTCAACAAAATAGAGATTTTGGTGACAACTTATCACATATATCACTCACAACTGCTGCTTGCGTCTAGCGGTAAAAACCGTTAAAATCGCGGTTTGATTTTCCCGCTGGGGAAAGGCTAAGTGAGCAGAGGAATGGTGTTGGGTGCTGGAATAAGCCAGTGACGCAGCTGCCATACTTATCAATGTCCCTTAGTGCCTCAGTTACGTATGTCATGACTTGTTTGACACATCGTCTAAGATGGTGTTCAAGAGTGCTATACATACATCGGACATAGAGAGTTTATTATGCGTAAAGATATCCATCCTAATTACCAAGAAGTTTTATTCCATGACACTAACGCTGACGTGTTTTTCTTAACTCGTTCAACCGTTAAAACCAAAACCACTCGTGAATACGAAGGGTCAGAATATCCATACTACCCACTTGATATCTCAAGTGCGTCGCATCCATTCTATACTGGCGAACAACGTAAAACTTCTACTGAAGGTCGTGTTGCTAGCTTCAACAAACGCTTTGGTGCATTTGGTGGCCGTAAGAAAGCTGCTGATACTGACGCTGCAGAATAATTCACACGTATTGAGTGATATTATTTTGGGCATGTGTTTTCTCAAACATGCACAGCTATAGTATTAAGAACAAAAAAACCGCTGACTATTCAGCGGTTTTTTTTGTTTAGATTTTTAGAATTAACGGCTCAATGGTTTTTAATCAGTCAACTCAGCATCGGAAAGGGAAGGGTTCAGTAACTGTATAATCAACTCTGACAATTGCTGCGCCCAATAGCCATACATGAGGCTGCTAGGATGAAAACCGTCACTGGCAAACATCACTTTGATATCGATTGGAGTACCGTTCGAATGCTCTGCTATCATTCGTGGAAAGTCAGTGGCCATGTAGGTGACACTATCATGAGCGGCGCAAACTTGCTGCAATATCTTATCAAGGATAGAGGCTTTAGCACCCACAAAGTTACTTAGCGGGGCAGGTATCGCAGGCATTTGTGCCATCGGCGGCAGGCTTAAAAAAATCAACTCTAGCACGCCAAATTTACGCTGAGCGATAGCAATGATATTTTCAATTTGCTGTTGCCATTTATCCACCGAGACTTTAGAGGTGGTGTCGTTAACGCCGACACTCAGCACCATCACATCAACAGGCTGGCTAGGCGCGGGTAGAACATAAAGCCTACGCAAGATATCAAAGCTGGTATGCCCCGTCGTCGCTTGCAATGACCAGTTCAGTATATCAAACTGATTTTGGATAGCAGACTGCTGCGTCAGAACAGGAATTAAGTTACCGACAAGCGCTTCTTGCTGCGTCTCACTACCGACGCCAGCCGCCGCCGAATCGCCAACGACCATTAGGTTTAATGTTCGCTTGTGCGCATCTTTTGGCGACTCAATCGCGTCATTTAATTGAACTTGCCCGTGCCTTTCACCATTTGGCTCAGGTAGACGTACCGTATCACGCTTAATTTTGCGCCCTTGATAAAGATAAATAGGAGCAAGCAGTACATCTCTTGCCACCGAGGCGATTTTATTGCTATTTATCATATTGCTACCATCCTGCACGCTCCCGAATAGTGGTGAGATTGTCTTCAATTAATAATTTACCATCGACATAAATATCACGCAGTAGGTTATCTGCGTCTGCAGCTAGGTCTTCAGCCTTGATGGTTTTTAGCTGTCCATTGTTGTTTTTGACCAGCGCCAAACGTCCCTTCTTTGAGCGTTTAGAGCGGCTGGTAATCGGGTCTTTATAGATGTCTGTCCATGTGCCATCGATAGAGATAGCGCTGGCTTTCATTGCCCAGCTCATGGTGTCGCGGTTGACTTGCTGTAATAGACCACCGCCCATACCAAAGGTCACATTCTCTGCGCTAAACCCTGCTTTCATGACCACATCAATGATCTTAGTTAAGCTTTGTGGGCTGATGCCATCCCCTTGGATGACACGTACATAATCAGGCAGCACTTTATAGCCTTTACTATTAATTGTCGTTCCAAATTTTACTGCCAAGCGCTCTAAGGCTTCGCGAACCACTTTGGCAGGCTCACCACTATCGGGTCGGATAACCAAAGTCCCGCCCATATTTTTGACGTCGTCTTTTAGGCTGCCGCCCCAAATATTATCAATGGCGTTCCATAAGTCATAGCTGTCAGAGACCACTGAGAAGCTTTTACCAGCGCCGCCAAACTGCTCAATCATATTGGTAAAAGCAGCGGTTTCGCCATCACGACCCCACGCGATCATGGTGCTATGCTCAGCGGCAGGAATAGAAAACGCGGGCATGTCCTTATCCATGTGATACCAGCGGCTGGCAGCCACCAACGCTGTCATCGAATCGGTTCCAGCAAAGTTCACTAAATGCGCTAAGCTGCCGAGCGCGACAGACTCTTGACTAGATGCCCCGCGCGAGCCGAAATCGTGCAAACGAAAAGTGAGCGATTCGGTATTGTCCGCAGATTTTTCTAACGCCTGACGAATAATGCCTTTGCAATAATGCGAGACACTAGCGACGGTTGATGGATACCAAATGGCACGGAGTAGCGCCGTTTCGATATAGCTTGGCAGCCAATAAAACTCTGGATCAGTATTGATAACTTGGCAGACCACATTGGATACTGGCACGATGCTACCTTCAGGTATGGCTTCGATGCGCAGTGGCATGTAGCCGCCATGTTTATCAACCAAACGCTCCCAGCCAGCACGGTTAAAGGTCAAACCGTGTGCTTGAATGACCATTTCGGCTTCATCAATGTCTTGATGAGTGATTGGCGTGCTTAGATATTCTTTAATAAAGGCTTGCAAGCCAAAGAACACCACATCGTAGTCGCCTTTACGCGCCTCAATATAGCTGGACAGGTACTCACTACCTTTTGGGTATTGCACCCAATGTGAGGTTTTGTAGCTGTCGCTATTTAGAATTAAATTGTTTAAATTGCTGGTATACATCACAGAACTCCTCTGCTTTGAGATGCCGTAGCTGCATTAATGAAAGAACAGTTACGGCGGTTAGCCCTTGCCGTCTATCAGCTTGGGCGTGGAAAAGTGTTAATGAAAAATCGGATAATCATCTGATAAAATCCTACAAACCAACCATTTTAGTAATGATCGCATAATGGTCTTCAAACATCATGGTGGCGTCAAGCTCAGCGAGTGGTAGCCAAAAAGCCGTGGCTGCATCGTCGCCGCCTTTCACTTTTGGCAAGCCTTTTGGGTCATTTTTAAGTTGAAAGTAAAAGGCTTGGGTAATTGTACGACCACGTGCTGAGCGATATGGGTCATCAAAGGTATGCTGACTATGACAAGAGCCGCGCAATACTGGTTCAGGGACTTTTAGGCGAGTCTCCTCACGTAGCTCACGGATACAGGCATCGAATAAGGTCTCTTTTGGATTCAAAAATCCGCCTGGTAATGCCCACAGTCCGCGCCCTGGCATGCTGCGGCGCTCAACCAATAGAATATGTCCTGACTGGACAATCAGAGCATCTGCTGTCATAAAGGTTGGTGGATAAGGCGCTGATTCCCACTGTCTTTTATATTTATCAATAAAGTCCGCTTCTTCGTGCAGATTTTGATATTCGTCTGTCTTTTTGAAGTCATTCAAAACCTTGCGCGTCGACTCAGGCGTGCGTTCAGGAGTCGGGGTCGCGCCCATTAGATAGCTATCACGAATTGGGGTGGCGGATAGATTGTGATAGCTCGGTACTGAGACGGACGCCCAGTTGGGGAATAGCGATAAATAATATGAGGAGCTGTCTTTGGAATGACCAATCAAGCCGATATCAGTTTGCAAATCACCAGTGACAGACTTCACGCCTGCTTGCACGTACTGTAGCCAGCGCGTGTCGTTGTAGAGTGCATCATCTAGAGCAACGCAGTGAATACGTGCTGCTTCTGCTGCTGAATATGCGCCTTTAATCATGGCAGCACGCTCAGCGACGCTGAATGGATTGCGTAAACTACGCGGTAAGTTAGCAGAGCCGATCAACATAATGACATTATCAGCACGCTTTAATGCTTCGTCGATAACCGCTTTATGTCCACGATGGAAGGGCTGGAAACGCCCGATAAAAACCAAATAACGATAGTGTTTATTGTCTTTAGCTGAACTTTGCTCTGATGATTCGCTCATATACGCCACTTTCCTACTACGGATATTTCATTGGTTAAAATTTATTGAGTAAAAAGTAATGACGCCAATACTGACACAGCCCATCACTCGCTGACAAGTATAAAGATGTTTAGAGGCGTGCGGTTTTTGGTTATAGTCCGTACCATGCTGTAGTTAGGCTACAACTGCACCGCTATTTTAACGGGCATGCTGCTCAATCCACGCGGTAACTGTTGGCCAAATCTCTGTCGCCGCATTGCGACTGATCATAATGCGGCTGTGCGTATAATCGTCCAAGTCTCCATGGCTGAGCGAGTATTCTCGAAAAATATTGGCAGGGTTTTTAAAGGGTTCAAAAAATAGCTGACAACCACAAGTAGGGGAGATGAAATTGTCGCCTTTTGCGCTGATAGCATAGATAGGTATCGTGATTTTTGGCATCTGTTGCCGGTAGTCTAAAGGTGCATCATCAGCGGTGCATGTATCCATGCTGGTTGTCTTAAATGTACGTTGCTTAAGAAAACTGCTGTTAAAGTTCTTTTGTAGATTCCAGTCGTACCACTGGTTCATCATATGATAGCTTTCATTAAAAGGTCCTAGCTTGATTTTTTTAGCAGGGATATAGCCAACCATCCGCGTGAATAATTTTGCTACAAGAATTTTAGTATGATTTATCGGATTTATTGCAGCGCCATAAGCTTGGCAGGCAAACATGCTGGCACTATTAATTTTATCGATATAGCAGGGATGCTGGATCAAAAACATCGTTAAACCAACCCCGCCGCCGCTGTGGGTGACGCAATGTAGATTATCGAGTTTTAATTCCTCAAAAAGATAGCGAAAAGTCGCTTCATAGTCATAGGTTGCAACCGTTTCGAAGTTGAATTTTTCTTTGGGTATTGAGCTTGCGCCATGACCGCGCCATTCCATGATGTAGCAATGATGACCGAGGCGGGCTAGATACTCAGCGATTTTCAGACAGGTTTGTTTGTCCGAAAACGTGCCGTGCGTCAAAAATATGTTTTGCGATTTTATGGCAAAGGTATTGGTGGTAGAGGTATCGCTCTTTGTTTCGTCTTTTGTATTATCCACAATCTTCCAAACGGCGATTTGTTCGTCGTCTTTGGTCGTTACTAGATTCAGTGTTTGTGTCATCATAAGATTGATTCAACTAAAATATGAAGTTTCTGCTAGCTTAAATGTAATGTTTAACAATGAAAATTATAGTAATAAATATAAAGATGCTAAAAAATTGCGTTATAAAATAACGTTTGAACATCCTCTTTTCTTCGATATCTAAGCGATCTCTATAGTCAATATAAAAGAATATCAACTGGAGTAATGGATTACGAAAAAATACCAACGCTACATGAATTTTGATATAGCGAGACATAATTTCTTTTACAGCTTTGGTATAGTCAACACCCTCCGGTACTAAAAGCGCGACGACTATAATAAGGGCAACAAGAATGCCTAATATAATGATCAATAAGTAAACCTATAAGAAGATATTTAGGACAATACACTTTACCTTGTAAATAGATCTAAAACTAGCGCTAGAAAATAGCAAGCATGATAAGTGCTTTGGTTGTATGGTTTCACACAGTGTTAGACATGCCGTAGCATTCGGAAGAAAGTAGGTGGTTAGTTAGTGTTCTAGGTGCTTGATAATCACGGTAGCTGTCTTTATATAGTAGGGGATATATCAATCATTAGATAAGCGCTATTTATCGTAACTATTTCGTCATTGTTAATAAAGCATTAATAAAACCGATAGCAGTCATTTGTGAGCATTTTGGTTTAATTCACAGTAGCGCAGTCGGAATTGTCGTCTGAGTACGTTATAATAGCTGCTATAAATTGAGCAAAATGTTATAACAACGGCAGTCCGCATTTTAATACAACAGACCGTAATGATTGATAGCCCGCATAACTTATACCCGCTACCTAATTTTAAATTCACGACACAGTAGCCATGACAGATATAGCGTTTGTGTCATAACGCATAGGACATATTATGAGTGAGCACAACCAAGCTGAGAGCCAACTAGACCAGTCAGCAGACTATGAATCAGCGCTAGATACTGAGCAAACTGTAGCAAAGAGCAATATTACTATTACTGAGTCAGCCCAAAGCTACTTAGCAGATTTGTTATCCAAGCAGGATACCGATGGTATCGGCGTGCGTATTTTCGTTGAGCATCCAGGTACGCCGCGTGCAGAGTGCTGTATGGCTTATAACCAACCGGGCGAAGAGGATAGCGCTGACCTGCGTTTTACGTATGACAGTTTTTCTGCCTTTATCGAAGCGGCGTCTGTTCCTTATTTAGAGGATGCGGTGATTGATTATAATAAAGACCGTTTTGGTGGTCAGCTGACTTTCCGTGCACCAAACTCTAAAGTACCTAAAGTGGGTGCGGATGCCAGTGTCGAAGAGCGTATCAACTACGTATTGCAGTCAGAGATTAATCCCGGTCTGGCCGCCCATGGTGGTGACGTACAGTTGCTTGAGCTGATTGATGAAGAAGGCGTTGGTCTGACTGCGGTCTTGAAATTCGGTGGTGGTTGCCAAGGCTGTTCAGCCGTTGACATGACCTTACGTCAAGGCGTTGAAGTGCAGCTGAAACAACAAATTCCAGAGCTGACCCAAGTGATTGATGAAACCGATCATACCCGTACCGAAAACGCTTACTATAAATAGAAATCTCAGTAAAAGCCAAAGCGTTAAGTAATATCTGAAGAGTTATTTTAATTAAAAAGCCAAGTTTTGATGAACTTGGCTTTTTTTATTGCTATGATTTGGTAAATTGTTTTTTAGCTGAATTTTCAGTGGTAGATTGTTAATTAATAATTTGTTGATTAGTCATTTATTGATTAATAACTTTTATCGAAATAAAGGAATATATAATGAGTGACGAACAAGCAGCCCAAAAATCAGCGACTCCTCAACGTCTTGAGACCTTGGCGATTCACGCCGGTTACAGCGTTGAGCCAACGACCAAAGCGGTCGCAGTGCCCATTTATCACACCAGCTCGTACGCCTTTGATAACACTCAGCATGGTGCTGATTTGTTTGATCTAAAAGTTGCAGGCAATATTTATACCCGTATTATGAACCCTACCAATGCCGTGTTGGAGGAACGCGTCGCGGCACTCGAAGGCGGTATCGGTGCCCTTGCAGTAGCATCTGGCATGGCAGCCATTACTTATGCGATTCAAACCATCTGTGAAGCGGGCGATAATATCGTTGCTGTGTCGACCTTGTATGGCGGTACTTATAATTTGTTTGCCCATGCATTGCCGCGTCAAGGTATCGAAGTCCGCTTCTTTGATCACAAAAACCCTGAGGCGATTCGTGATTTGATTGATGACAAAACCAAAATGGTCTTTGCCGAAAGCATAGGTAATCCATTAGGCAACATCGTTGATATTCAGGCATTAAGTGATATCGCACATGAATATGGTGTGCCAGTCGTGATTGATAGTACGGTTGCGACGCCTGCGTTATGTCGTCCTTTTGAGTTTGGTGCGGATATCGTGATTCATTCATTGACCAAATACATGAGTGGTACGGGAACCTCGATTGGTGGTGCGATTGTCGATAGTGGTAAATTCGCATGGGGCGACTATCCTGAGCGTTTTCCCTTATTGAACACGCCAGATCATAGTTATCACGGTGTGAACTTTGTCAAAGATGTCGGTGCAGCAGCCTTTATCGCTCGTGCTCGTGTGGCACCGCTGCGTAATACTGGCGCGGCACTTAGCCCGCTCAATGCTTTTGGTATTTTGCAGGGCATGGAGACATTGAGTCTACGTATGGAGCGCCATGTACAGAACGCCCAAGCCGTTGCAGAATATCTACGTGACCATGATAAAGTTGCCTGGGTAAAGTATGCGGGTTTACCGGATCATCCTGAGCACGAGCTTGCCAAAAAATACATGAAAGGTACGCCATCTGCTATTTTAACCTTTGGGGTGAAGGGTGGCTTGGAAGCTGGTGCTCGCTTTATCGATGCGCTGCAATTGATTACTCGCTTGGTCAATATCGGTGATGCCAAATCACTAGCCTGTCATCCAGCGACGACGACGCATCGTCAGCTCAATGAGCAAGAGCTCGAAAATGCGGGTGTGAGCACTGATATGGTACGTCTATCAATTGGTATCGAGCACATCGAAGATATCAAAGCGGATCTTGCGCAAGCATTAGCCTCGGCTGAGTATTAAACGCTTTTTATTGAACTGAGCAATGTGAACTGAGCAATGTGAACTGAGCAATGTGAATTGAATAACTTGTCTCATAATTAATAATAAAAAAGCCCATATCGATTGATATGGGCTTTTTTATTATCGGCAATGACAGATTTTTATAAGCTAAGCAGATAGTACACGCTTTGCAATATCTCTATAATCTTGTGAGGCTAACCGTGGTCCAAACTGTTGAATCACCTGCGCCGCCACTACGCTGGCAAGACGACCACATTCAGGCAAGCTATAGTGCTGCGACAACGCGTATAAAAATGCTCCTGCGTAATTATCACCGGCACCGTTGGTATCAATGACATTAGTAACGATTGGTGTAGCAACTTCATAAATCTCAATTTCTGATTTATCATCAGCTTTATGGGCGATCGTTGCACCATTGGCACCATCAGTGACCACTGCCGTTTGGCAGTACTCAAGCAGTGCGCGTGCGGCTGCCTTGACTTGTTTTTTGTCTGTAAAGAGCTTGGCTTCCTCACTATTACAGAATATCACTGCCACTTTATTGCCCAGCATATTGAGTAAACCGTCTTTGGCAAACTTCACCACGGCAGGATCAGCAAAACTTACGGCAATTTTTGCAGAATGAATCCCTGCTTGTTGACGCAACTGAGTCATGGCAGCCTGAATACTCTCAGTCATGGCCAAGTAGCCTTCTATATATAACCAGTCAGCTTGTGTCAGCGCGTCAAAATCGACATTTTCTGCGGTGATTTCGCTTGAAGTGCCGAGATAAGTTTGCATGGTACGCTCGCCATCTTCGGTCACTGCGACCACACATGAACCCGTTACTCCGCCTGCATGGATAGATTTCTCTGAAGTTGCAACACCTGCTTCATGTAAGTCTTTGAGATAAAACTCGCCTTGTTGATCGTCACCGACGCGGCACGCATAAAATGGCTTGCCGCCTAAACTGGCAAAGGTATACATCGTATTAGCCGCTGAGCCACCACCAGCCTGCTTTGATGGTGCAATTTCTGCCAGTTTAAAATACGCCAATAATTGCTGTTGCTCGTCGATACCTGCCAGCGTCATATTGCCTTTGGTCAAATCAGTCTCTTCTAGCGCCGCATCTGACAATACATATTCATGGTCAACCAATGCGTTGCCTATCGCCATTACATTGTACATTGCTCACTTCTCCTCAATGGGTTTATAACTGTCTGTAATATTAATATCCAAAAATTATTCAGCTTGTAGCTCAAGTAAGCGCTGATATAGCGCATTCTTTTTGACGCCAGTGATATCAGCGCCCAATGCAGCGGCTTTTTTAACCGATAAGTCCTCAAGCAAGCGCTGCAATAATTTATCATGAATACTGATGTCATCCGCATCCTGCGCCACATTCACGCCAGCGACGACCACGACTATCTCACCGCGCTGTTGATTGTCATCAGCTTTGACAAATTCCACCAAATCCCCAAGGGTGCTTTTATGGACAGTTTCAAAGGTCTTAGTCAATTCACGGCAAAACGTCACTTCACGATCTGCGCCAAATACCGCCGCCATGTCTTCTAAACTGGCGATAATACGGTGCGGTGCTTCATAAAATATCAGCGTTTCAGTACGTGTGTTTAGAGCGGTAAGCTGTTTTTGGCGACCGTGGGTTTTGGCGGGTAAAAACCCAATAAAGCTAAAGCGGTCTGAGGGCAATCCTGCGACTGACAGTGCAGCAATGGCAGCAGAGGCACCAATGATAGGAGAGACTCTAACGCCTGCGGCATGAGCGGCCTGTACCAGTTGATAACCTGGGTCACTTATGAGTGGCGTACCGGCATCACTAATCAAAGCAACCGAATGACCTTGCTCGATCATCTCGATAATTTTGGGTGTTTGAATGGCACTATTGTGCTCATGATATGCCCAAAGCTTGTTATGACCTTTTTGCTTGGTCACGGTATCAGCGTCTGTCACGTTATTATCGGTATTATTTTTAGTGTTGGGAGCTTCTGACTCTTTTTCGTCGTCGGCTTTACTGCCTTTGGTATCAATGCCAAAATGCGACAATAGCTTACCTGAAGTACGGGTGTCTTCACAGGCAATGATGGCGACTTGCTTTAAAACGTCAATGGCATGCGGCGTCATATCGCTCATATTGCCAATCGGCGTGGCAACGATATATAGACAAGCTGGCATCGCGGTAGGGCTAGACATGAAAACCTCGGAGTATTAAAAGCGGGAATTAAAATATAATGTGGCGAGCTGACTGAAAAAACTGGTTAATAACAAATGCAAAAGTGCTTCATCAAATAGGGCTTAAGCAAAGCATAAAACACCATGCCAGCATCTGCACGCGAAAGTGGCTAGTTTAGCATGATGTGCTATGATAATTCTGAAATGTTAATAAGACCAATCGACCTTATGTGCAGTCATAAACCTTTGAACCTCACTTCACCAAAGCAGCGCCAAGGCAGTCTGTTCGAGCAGCAGGCGTGTGAGTTTTTACAATCGCAAGGATTGATTTTGATTGCCCAAAATTGGCAGCAGCCCAAAGTGGGTGAGCTGGATTTGATTATGCTGGAGACAGGTTCAGCATGGTCGACACTGGTATTCATTGAAGTGCGTCAACGGCAGTGTTCAGGTTTTGGTGGTGCTGCACTGAGCGTGACGGCAAGCAAACAACGTAAAGTGATTAAAACGGCGCAATATTTTTTGCAACAGCATCCTGAGTATGAGGATTATGACTGCCGGTTTGATGTCATCGCTTATGATACGGTAGGTAATCATATTAAGACCAGTGGTCAAAACATAGAAAATCAACCACAATGGCTCAAAGGTGCTTTTATAGCAGATACGTGATATTAGGATGCAAAAGCAATCTAACTAGAAGGTAGTAAGTACTTATCATCGAGTGAGCGTTACCAAAAACCTAACCGCTGATAGTAAAAATTAAGTAAAGTAGCTAAGTTGTTATTAACTGAATTAACAATTGTCAAAACAAACGTTACTAGATTAAAACTGGCTCAATCAATTGACTTTATACGATCGTCACACTCATGTTCTAAGAGGTAAATCATGACACGGATGCATTTGCGCACTGCTATTTTTGGCTCATCACGCCGCACCGCGATAGGCGTCATGCTAATGACCAGCATCGTCACTACGGGCTGTACCACCAATTATTTGACCAACAGTACAGAAGGTACGTATGGTGTGCCGATGACAGAGCGTACCATTCCGCAGCGACTACTGGATCGCAGTATTGAACATACCGTCAAAATCAATGTTTATGGGTTAAAAGAAGACCTGCAACAAACCAGCCGTATGGGTATTGATAGCTTTAATAGTGAAGTGTTATTGACAGGCGAAGTACCGACTGAGGCCATCAAAGTAGAAGTCGAAAAAGTCGTCAGCTCTATGCCAGATGTGCGTCATGTCTATAATGAGCTAAACGTCAGCGCGTCTAAAGGCTATAGCTCGACGGTTCATGATGGATATATCACCTCAAAGCTGCTGGCAAAAGTCGCCGCGAGTGATGGCGTCAAAGCCTCACAGATCAAAGCCGTGACCAATGATGGTGTGGTTTATATTATGGGACGTATGACACCGACTCAGCAGAGTCACCTAATCGATATTGCCAATAGCACCGTTGGTGTGACTGAGCTGGTGCTGCTGACGACCGTCGTTGATGACAGGGGCGTAAAGATAAGTAAAGACGACATTATGTCTGAAAATAACTTGGTAAATCCTGCTTCAGCGCCAGTCGTTGTGGATGCTGCTAGCGTTAATAATTCTGAAGCGCCAGCGTCCGTTGGCACATCGATTCCTATCGTCGTGACCGAAGATGGCACAACCGTTGAGCAACCGTCATCAAGCCCATACATAGACCTGTATCAAGATCCGTAAAAAGTGTTCTAAAACACAGCTGTTATTTATTAATAAAACAAAAAAACAGTGGCTAAATAGCTTGTAGGGTAAGCTATTTGCCCCGTCAGTTTAAACCGTGTTTAATGACAAGAAACCTAAACACTGTTAACAGGAAAAACACGAGAACTTCTGAGCCAGCCAGTAAGATATAAAAAGCGAAGAAATAGACAAGACAGTATTAGCGCTTATTTTATAAAAGGGCTGTCTCAACGCTATTACTTTTGATCCATGTATAAATATAATAGGGATACTGGCAATGAAGGATGCAAACAAGCGCTTAGAATATAATAAAAGCCGTCAAAAAATAATTAATGAAAGCATGATTAATAATACTGCTAGCAAAGTAGGCATTCTAAAATTCACAGGTGTCGCCGCCTTAGCACTGGGTAGTGTTGCCCTAGCCACCCAGAATGCGCAAGCTCTATCGCCACTGGCTATCGTCAATGGCATTACTGCTAGTGGCGGCGTTGGCGTCAGCAAAAATATTCTCTATGGTGATGAGCCCGATCAAGATTTGGATATTTATTATCCCAAGCCATTAGCACAAGCGATGAAAGCCCAAAGCGCCATCAATGATGGTGCGATTAATGATAGCTATCCGATGGTGGTGTTTGTCCACGGTGGCTCATGGGAGAGTGGTAATAAAGAACAGTATGCCTTTGTCGGTCAGAGTTTGGCGCAAGCAGGTTATGTCACCGCCGTAATTAATTATCGTAAAGCGCCTGAGCATGTGTACCCTGATTATGTCAAAGATACGGCGCAAGCGATTGCTTGGAGTATCAATAATGCTCCGAGCTTACATGCTGATCCTAAACGCTTGGCGGTAATTGGACATTCTGCTGGTGCATTTAACGTGGTTGCAGCGGTCGCCAATGAAGATTTTTTAGCGCCTTATGGTATTAAGCCAAAGGATATTACTGCGGTCGTGGGTATTGCTGGCCCTTATAGTTATGACTTCCGTAAATTTGATAGCGCCACCGCCTTTGCTGCTGATGCTACGCCAGACGAGGTCATGCCAGACCGTCAAATCAAAGGTGAGCAGCCCCCGTATTTATTGTTGACTGCCGAAAAAGACAAAGTAGTGTACGCGACCAATACGATTAAAATGACCAAAGCGTTGCAAGAGGCGGGCGTCACCGTAGAAAATGGTGAAATAAAAGGTGCCAGTCATGCGACCAGTATTGGTGCGATGGCACCGCCGCTACGTTGGGTCAATGATGTACGCGCGCAAGTACTGACGTACTTGGATAAAATGCTCAAATAATGGACGGCAATCAGAAGTTAGGTGCAGTTGCGTAAGACAGTACTGTAAGATGCTTAAACTCTTGTTATAATGTCGTCACTTTAAATCTATACCCTATCTGACACTTTAAGGCAGAATATTCTATGAGCATGAACGCTGACGATTTGATTGCATTTTTACAGACTCACTTCCCAGACGCTTTTATTCAAGCTGCCAATCAAGGTAATAAGTTTGATGTACGCGTGGTTGATGCCAGCTTTGAAGGTAAGCGTGCCGTGCAACGTCAGCAGGCGATTTATGCATTAGTCAATGATAAGATCGCCAGTGGCGATATTCATGCGCTCAATATTCAAGCGCTGACGCCTGCTGAATGGGACGTTCAATCCAAAGGCTAGACCGTTATACATATGATTTGGCTTATTAGACTGGCTATTATATTGGCTGGGTGTGATTGGTCTGATTTTCACTATTTTAATACTCATCGTTAGGTTGTCACTTCTATGGATCAATTTTTAATCACTGGTAGTAGTCGTATCGCAGGGGAAGTTACTATCTCAGGCGCCAAAAATGCTGCTTTGCCGTTACTTGCCGCTATGATATTGGCCGAGACGCCAACGACATTGCACAATGTGCCATCGTTACAAGATGTGCGGACCTTGATTGAATTGATCGGTGGCATGGGTATCAAAATCCAAAAGCAGGACGATACTGTCACCTGCGATACCAAGAATATCGATAATTTCTATGCACCGTATGATTTAGTAAAGACCATGCGCGCCTCGATTTTAGTGCTTGGACCATTGCTGGCACGTTTTGGTGAGGCAGAAGTGTCATTGCCCGGCGGCTGTGCCATTGGTTCACGTCCTGTTGACCAACACCTAAAAGCCTTTGAGGCGATGGGTGCTGAGATTAGTGTCGAAAATGGTTACGTAAAAGCACAAGCGCCAAAAGGCGGTAAGCTGATTGGCTGTAACTACTCTTTTGATATGATTACCGTGGGCGGTACTGAAAACGTCATTATGGCAGCCGCACTTGCCAAAGGTACGACCGTTTTAGGTAATTGTGCCCTTGAGCCAGAAGTCGTTGATTTGGCCAATATGTTGGTCGCGATGGGCGCTAAAATCAGCGGTATCGGCACTTCGATTATGACCATCGAAGGTGTCGAGCGCTTACATGGCTGTGAGTATTCAGTGGTACCAGACCGTATCGAAACAGGCTCTTACCTTGCTGGTGCACTCATGACGCGTGGCGATGTGTTGACTAAAAACACCTCTGCGCTATTACTAACACCTGTGTTAGAAAAATTCGAAGATATGGGTGCCATTATTACCACTGGTGATGGTTGGATTCGTGCGCAGATGAAAGGTCGCCCTAAAGCGGTTGATATCCGTACTCAGCCGCATCCAGGTTTCCCGACCGATATGCAAGCGCAGGTCATGGCTATTGCGTGTCTGGCGGATGGTACGAGTACCTTTATCGAAAATATCTTTGAAAACCGCTATATGCATGTCCCTGAGCTTAATCGTCTAGGCGCTTCTATCCAAGTAGATGGTCATACGGCCGTAGTAAAAGGCGTCGAAAACTTCACTGCTGCCCCTGTGATGGCGACTGATTTACGTGCGTCTATGTCATTGGTGATGGCAGCGGCAACTGCTGAAGGTGAAAGTTTAATCGACCGCATTTATCATATCGATCGTGGTTATGAGCATGTCGAAGAAAAGCTGCGTGCGCTTGGGGTCAATATCGAACGTATCAATACTAACGACTAATATCGATTTACTTATCAAATCCATGACCTCAATGATTGATACGATTGGCGTTGATATGAATAGCGTAGTAGTCTAGCACTATTAGTAACCTACCACTAAAAGCCCCCTTCAGCGGGGGTGTTAACTGCATATGGACACAATGTCATTATGACTGAAGCAAGCAATAGCCTACCAAATGATGGTTTATTAAATGAAGTAAATGATGAGTTTTCAGGCTTAACACTGGCCTTATCAAAAGGTCGTATTCTAGAAGAGACCATGCCACTGCTACGCGCAGCTGGTGTTGAGTTATTAGAAGATCCTGAAGCCTCACGCAAACTTATTTTTCCAACCTCAAACCCCAATGTGCGTGTATTGATTTTGCGTGCCAGTGATGTGCCAACCTACGTTGAGCATGGTGCGGCTGACTTTGGGGTGGCGGGTAAAGATGTGTTGCTTGAACATGGTGCCAACCATGTCTATGAATTGCTTGATTTGCAAATTGCTCAGTGTAAGTTGATGACAGCTGGCGTGAAAGATGCGCCGCTACCCAATCGTCGCCTACGTATTGCGACCAAATACGTCAATGTTGCCCGCGCTTACTTTGCCAGCCAAGGTCAGCAAGTGGATGTGATTAAACTGTATGGCTCTATGGAGCTTGCGCCGTTGGTCGGATTGGGTGATTTGATCGTCGATGTGGTTGATACAGGTAATACGTTGCGCGCCAACGGTCTTGAAGCACGCGATCATATTTGCGATGTGTCCTCACGCCTTATCGTCAATCAAGTGAGCTACAAGCGTAAATTTGCGTTACTTGAGCCGATTTTAGATAGTTTCAAAAACAGTATTGCCAGCGCTTCATAAATTAATTCCTAATGAATCAATGTCTTATCAATCGATACTAATCATTGGTAATCTCAAGCATTGTCATACAAATTTTTAAACCAGTTTAGCGCTATAAGATAGATATAGCGTGCTAAACTGGTTTTGTTGTATTTGCTTGCCAGAAAGTATGAGGTTAGTATAATCTGAACAAACTAAATATATAGAAACTGGTATATCAGCCATCACAATTATTATTAATACTCAAGACCCCTCATTTTTACGTCGCTAATTTTCAGCAGTCTTTTATGCCCAGATATAGGATTAAGTCATGCGCCAACTAAGTACCCAAGATGCCGATTTTGACAGTCAATTGACAGAGTTACTTGCCTTTGAAACCGTCAATGATGCCGATTTGTTAAAGACCGTTGATGATATCATCGCGCAAGTTCGGCATGATGGCGATCGCGTCGTACTGGCGTTAACCCAGCAATTCGATCAGCATCCGGCGACGACGATGCAAGAGCTAGAGCTGTCTAAAGAGGCGCTTGCTGAAGCGTTTGCGAATCTTGATGATACAGTGAAATCCGCATTGACCACCGCAGCAACGCGTGTGCAGACCTTTCATGAGCGCCAAGTACAAGAGACTTGGCAGTATGAAGATGAGCTTGGTAATCGCTTGGGTCAAAAAGTCACCGCACTTGATCGAGTAGGCATCTATGTCCCTGGTGGTTTGGCCTCTTATCCATCTTCTGTATTGATGAATGCCATTCCTGCCAAAGTGGCGGGTGTTAAAGAGGTCATCATGGTGGTGCCAGCGCCAAAAGGCGTGCTCAATCCATTGGTGTTAGCCGCCGCACATTTGGCACAAGTCGACCGTGTCTTTACCATAGGCGGTGCGCAAGCGGTTGCTGCCTTGGCATATGGTACCGAAACGATTCCAGCGGTGGATAAGATCACTGGCCCTGGTAATAAATATGTTGCAGCGGCAAAGCGCGCGGTATTTGGTCAAGTTGGGATTGATATGATCGCTGGTCCCTCTGAAGTATTGGTCTATGCAGAAGGCGAGGCGCAAGATCGCGCCGATTGGTTGGCGATGGATTTATTGTCACAAGCTGAACATGACCGTATCGCTCAAGCTATCTTTGTCACGACCAGTGAACAGCAGCTTGCAGACGTAGCGGCTGAAATTGAAAAAGCGCTGGCAGAGTTGCCAAAAGCCGATATCGCCCGCGATTCCCTAAAAAATCGTGGCGCACTTATTTTAGTCAAAGACCGCGTTGAAGGTATGGCTGTGATTAATCGCGTTGCCCCAGAACATTTAGAGTTGTCAGTTGATCATCCTGATGCGCTACTCAACGATATTCGTCATGCAGGTGCTATTTTCATGGGGCGTCACACGCCTGAGGCGATTGGTGACTACTGCGCAGGACCCAATCACGTGTTGCCAACCTCTGGCACTGCGCGTTTCTCTTCACCGCTTGGTGTTTATGATTTCCAAAAGAAATCCTCTATTATTTATTGTACTGAAGCCGGTAGTAAGCCATTGGCTGAGACCGCAGATATTTTAGCGCAACGTGAGGACTTAGAAGCCCATGCGCGCTCAGCCCGTTATCGTTATCAGTAACGTGGCTTAATGATTACTTTTGAATTGTACTTTTGAGATTTATATTTAATAATTTATGTGGCTAATAGTAGGATAACTTATGAGTGAGTTAAAGATAGACACCAGACTTTGGTCATCTAAAGCGCGTAATTTGTCACCTTACGTTCCTGGTGAGCAGCCTCAGCATGAAAATTTATGCAAATTAAATACCAATGAAAACCCATTCCCGCCGTCACCAAAAGTAGGCGAGGCAATCGCAAAAGTCCTAGAGCAGCAAGCGGATGATCTGCGTTTATATCCAGCGCCTGAGTCTGATGATTTGCGTGCCGCATTGGCACAACTCTATGATATTGATATCAACCAAGTGTTTGTTGGCAATGGCTCTGATGAAGTATTGGCACTAGTATTTGCCAGCTTTTTCCTAAAAGAGCGACCTGTTTTAGCACCCGATATCAGCTATAGTTTCTATCCAGTCTATGCGCAGACCTTTGGTATCGAGCTGGTACAAATTGCCTTGGAAGAAGATTTTAGTATTGATCCTGATGCTTATCGCCAGCCTTGTAGCGGCATTATCATTGCCAATCCAAATGCCCCAACTGGATTATTATTATCGCTTGCCGATATTCGCAAGCTGGCTAGTGAGCACTCAAACTCAGTGATTGTGATTGATGAGGCTTACATTGATTTTGCGCGGGCAGCTGACGGTAGCTCAGATGCAGAAATTTCAGCAGTGAGCTTAATCAATGAGTTTGACAACATTCTTGTGACCCAAACCTTTTCAAAGTCACGTTCGCTCGCTGGATTACGTGTTGGTATGGCTTTTGGTAATGCCTCATTGATTGAAGCCTTAACCCGTATGAAAAACAGCTTTAATAGCTATCCACTGGATAAGCTGGCGCAAGTAGGGGCGACTGCCAGTGTATTGGATGTTGAGTATTTTACCCAGACCTGCCAGCAAGTCATCGACTTACGCCACTCTCTGACAGCAGAGCTGACAGCGTTAGGTTTTGATGTCTTGCCATCACATGCCAACTTTATTTTTGCCCGCCCTAAAGACGGTAATGCCAATGCGGTAGCGAATGCGTTACGTGAGCAAGGTATCATCGTCCGTCATTTTGACAAGCCACGCATCAATGAGTATTTGCGTATCACTACCGGTACAGCAGAGCAAAACAACCGTTTGATAGATGCTTTACAGACGTTGCAGAAAGAGGCTGAAATTATTGCTGATTAATATCTGGTTCGCGATTTAAATCTTGATAATTGAATCACGATGCTTGTATTGATAAAAAGCCTGCCAACATCATGTTGCGCAGGCTTTTTTATGGATTTATCTGGTCGTACTTTTATAACAACCTTAAGGATGTTTGTGTATATTTTCTTGAGTTAAAACGCTTAATAGATTACCGACTTTATCCAAACATTCTTGGTATTCAGCATCGCAATCAGAGGCGACAGTGATACCACCGCCTGCCCATAAGCTGATATGTCTTTTTTTATCCAACTCATTATGTGATGAAGTGTTAGCTTGCAGCGTACGAATGAGCACATTCCATTGACCACTGCCATCAAAGTTCATATAGCCCAATGTGCCGCAATAAGCACCGCGCGGTGTAGTTTCTAGCTCAGATATAATTTCAACCGCCCGCTTTTTTGGGGTGCCAGTAATCGAGCCAGCAGGCAAACTACCAAACAAAACGGCGAGTGGGTGAGTGTCCGTCTGTAATTCTGCGGTAATGGTGCTGACCATATGGTGCACATTACTAAAACTCTCAATCGCGAATAACTGCGGCACTTTTACGCTACCTATCTTGGCATATTTACCCAAGTCATTACGCAATAAATCGACAATCATCACATTTTCGGCGCGATCCTTTTCACTATCAGTCAGTTGCTGTTTATAAGCATGGTCTTGTTGAATATTGGTGCTGCGCGGCATGGTCCCTTTGATGGGCTTAGTGATGATATGGTGCTTGCCAGTATCGATATCCTTGGTAAATGTAAAAAACAACTCAGGCGAGCAGCTCAATAATTCAAACGGATGCTGGGACGTATTATCTTTGATTTCACGGTTAAAGGGATTAACCGCTAAGTATCCGGTAAAAGGTGCTTGGGTATTACGATGTAGAGCAGGTAAATAATCAATCAGCATCGGCAAGGTGCCATTATCACTAGGATTATGATCAAAAAAACCTTGCCATTCTTGGGTTAGGTTGATTTGATAACAGTCGCCTTGCTGTAGATAGTTTTGGGTTTGATTAAATGCTTGTTGATAGTCTTGTTTGCGCCATCGTGATTTTAACACTAAAGGAGCAGGCAGTGGTGATGCTGTCAGTTGCGTTTTATTGAGACAGTTATCAGCCAGCTTTTTATCTACTATATCTAAATAAGAGACAAGTGCCGTGATTATTTTATTTTTTTGCTGATTATTAAAGTCGTTTTCAGAGTCGTTAGCAGTTGCCTTTATCGTTAATTTCCAACCTATGTTGCCATGATTTCCATCAGGTGCTAGGTAAATATCGTAATGCCCTAATACGGCACAAGGCTGTGCTGCTCGCTTAATTTTGGCGGCCGGACTTAGCTCATGAGCCGCAATATCATAACCAATAAAACCTATCAGACCATGATGATAACTTGGTTCTTCATTTAAATCGCTTACTGATTCTGAGTTTTCATTATCAGTATCATAAGTTTGACTATAACTGATTAATTCATCTTGCCAGTCGCTATAACTCCTATAAGTGACAGTGATATCATTGTGAACGGCGTCACGATAGGTTTTTGTGACTTGATAAAGAACTGCTTGTTCGTTCGAATCAGGCGTGTTTTCAGCACAATCTTGAACAGACCAGCTTACTTTTGGCAATAAGCCAATCACCGGTCGGCCATCATTGTTGAGCCAAACCAATTGCCAGTTTGCCTTAGTATCTTGTGCGATTAAATACTGCTGTAGCAGCGGCATAAGTTCTGCAGCCGATAGGTCACCAAAACGCCAGCTAGGTTTAGTAGCTGGCGATGGGTCAGACATTATCTGCTCAATTTTGAGAGGATGTGCTGCGAGCATAGTTAGGCGTCAAACTTTTTAATGATTAATGTGGCATTAGTACCGCCAAAGCCAAAGCTGTTGCTCATTAGTGTCTCAAGCTTGGCTTCACGCATTTCGGTGACAATATCAAAGCCTTCAGCCGCAGGGTCTAAATTATCAACATTGATACTGGGCGCAATGAAGCCTTCTTGTAGCATCAATAAGCAATAAATCAGCTCTTGCGCACCAACGGCACCAAGGCTATGACCTGTCATAGATTTAGTAGAGCTGATCGCAGGTACTTGACTGATATCATCGCCAAATGCTTTAGCAATGGCTTTAAGCTCAGTGATGTCACCTAACGGCGTGCTGGTACCGTGGCTGTTTATATAGTCGACAGTTTGCAAACCAGCTTCGGCCAGTGCTTGCTGCATACAGCGCACGGCACCTTCACCACTTGGCGCAACCATTTCAGCACCATCAGAGCTGGCACCATAACCGACGATTTCAGCCAGTATGTTGGCGCCACGTGCTTGGGCATGCTCTAGACTTTCAACCACTACCATCGCACCACCAGCAGCAATCACAAAGCCATCACGATCTTTATCATAAGCTCTTGAGGCGCGCTGCGGTGTCTCATTATACTGCGTACTGACTGCACCCATCGCATCAAACATACAAGACTGTGTCCAATGTTCCGCTTCACTACCACCCGCGAGTATCACATCTGCTTTGCCTAACTGAATAAGTTCAGCCGCATGACCGATGCAATGGGTTGAGGTGGCACAAGCAGAGGTGAGCGAGTATGATATGCCTTGGATTTTTAGACCGGTAGCAAGCGCCGCTGATACTGAGCTGCCCATCGTTTTTGGCACAGCCATCGCGCCGACACCGCGCAGACCTTTATCCCGCATGGCATCTATGGCATTGACAATATTCTCTGTCGATGCGCCGCCAGAGCTTGCGACCACGCCCACGCGTGGATTATTATTGATGGTTTCAAGCGACAAACCAGACTGCTCAATGGCGTTTAAAGCACTGACATAAGCGTATAGACTGGCATCACTAAAAAACCGCTTCAACTTACGATCGATACCACTGGTATCAAGCGTCGACTGGTCGATACTGCCGCTAACGTGTGATTTAAACCCATGCTCAGCATAAGCCTCATTAAATGTAATGCCAGACTGCCCTTGCTTTAGAGCGGCAGTAACCGTGGCTAAATCATGTCCGATACAAGAGACGATCCCTGCTCCAGTGATAACAACGCGGCGCATATTCTATTCCTTATGAGTAACGATTTTTCACAATCACTTTTAATAATCGTTTTTAAGTATGTATTTCTATTATTTAATATTAGGGTGTATTGAGCGTCAAAGCCTCATTTTACAATCATTGTGATGATCATAGTAAAACTATATGCTTGGTCACTGATTATCTATAAGTAACGGATTACTTATAAATATAAGTACAAGTGTACTGTGAGTTATGGCACATGATAACGTATCGAGCGTCCAAAATCTTTGTACAAGTGCAAAATAACGACAAAATCGCGCTTGCTATCTAAAGCCATCTAAAAAGACTATTTGGTTGAAGACAGCTTATCTGATGGTATCAATCATACATCAAGTGATACTTTTGGATACAAAATTTGTGATTGCGATAACATTGTTCGCACTGACATCGATTATAGTGATTGACTAGAATGGCACATCTATTATTATAAATCGCTTACAATAAAACAAAATTACTCATCACATTAAGGACATCACGATGGCGAAGCGTAGCACTCTCTCTAAAGGTATCACTACCGTTGGCTCTTTTACTCGCAATAATCTAGAGCGCGTGGGCGCTATGATTGATAGCATGAATGCTAAGACGGGCAAACCGCGTCAATACAAAGCAGTCAACTTAGGCGATGAAGACTATCAGCAGGATTTGTTCCGTGAGCAAACGTTAAGAGCCACTCAGCAATTGTTAGGGCCACGTTTTGCCACCTATGGTAAATATGCCAAAAAAGTAGTGCCAAACAGTTTTTTTCAGTCGACGGTCGATGGCGCTTTTGCACAAGTGGCAAACCTTGCCTCTAATTGGAGTCAGATTGATTTACCTAATGAGCATCGTTTCGCCAATATCGCAAGCTTGGATGATGAAGAGCGCTATGCATTAGCCACTGATATCGCCAATCAAAACCGTGCATTGGCAACGATAGGGGGCTTAACAGGTTTGGCTGGGCTTCCTGGTTTGCTGGCTGATACGCTATGGCTTTTATTGGTATCATTACGTACCGTCTATCAGTTGGGTGCTGTCTACAATAAACCCCTCACAGGTAAGCAAGGTGTCAAAATGGCATACGAGCTGCTAGCAAATGCTGATCTGAGCAAGATGCAAGAAAAACAAGCATTGCTAGCAGGTATTGGCATTGGTAAAGGTTTATTGGATAATGCCCAAAGCAGTGGTCTACACAATGAGCTAAAAAACCTAGGTCTAAAGGATAAAAATGTCAACTTTTATGCAGAACAAGTTGACAGTATTGCCAGTCAGGTCGGTATTGACTTGGATAAAATCAATTTAACATGGATACGCAAATTCTTACCAGTTACCGCTGTTATCGTTGGTATGCGCTACAACAGCCAGCTCATTGATGAAGTGATTGGCGTGGCTCAAGCGACTTTTGCCCCAGAAGCCAAACTTGCCAATCGCGCAATCACTGATGATAGCGGTAATGAAGCTAAGGTAAACAAAACAGCTGACAATGACAAGCAGCAAGATGCTGAGAAAGAGTCAAGCAAGGATACCGATAGCAAGAAAGATACTGCTGAAGAAAAAAACAACCATCAAGAAACTGATGAAAAGGTCGTAAAAAAAACGCAGAAAGACGACAATGACAAGCAAGGCAGTTAGAACAAATCCTCTGACAGCAAATCAAACAAGACGGCTAACAAGAAAAGCAAATAAGAGCGCCTAAATAATCAGACTTACCTGTTTTCTTTCTTCAGCCAGCTTGCATCATAGAAGGATTATGGGCTGGATATCTACTACCAATTTTGGCGATAGTGTCTTCTTTCTCTTGAAAAACAAGATAATATCGCCATTTAGTACTTATAAATTGCTATTTATTTATAGTCAAACATCTTATTTAAATCGTTCGTGACGCTACTTTCGATATACTGTATGACAATCTACTTTTTAGCTGATTTTTAACTAAAAATAGATAAAGTGTTATAGTAGTAGGGTGAATGCATATCTATCAAATGTTGTAAAGTGCAATCACGCATAAGTGGTTGAAATAGCAGTAACAACTCTTTATAATACACTGTCCTAAAAATGGGTGTACCAAAATCTGTCGTTAAAGTCAGATAGATGGTGCGTTTCCCCATTTTTTTGTTTTATACCAAACGGGAGAAGGATGCCTCATGGCAACAACTAACCAATTGATTCGTAAAGGTCGCAAAACCATCAAGGAAAAGTCAAAAGTTCCTGCGTTGGAAGCGTGCCCACAACGTCGTGGTGTATGTACTCGCGTATATACTACTACCCCTAAAAAACCTAACTCAGCCATGCGTAAAGTATGTCGTGTACGTTTGACTTCAGGTTATGAAGTATCAAGCTACATCGGCGGCGAAGGTCATAACCTACAAGAGCACAGTGTTGTTCTTATCCGTGGTGGTCGTGTAAAAGATCTACCAGGTGTACGTTATCACACCGTTCGTGGTGCATTGGATTGCGCAGGCGTAAAAGACCGTAAGCAAGGTCGCTCTAAATATGGTGCTAAGAAGCCTAAAGTTTAATAACTAATCGTTATTAGCTAAGCTTTTTTATACCAAACATTAACTGTGCATGGGTCTGGTGTTGACAGCATTATTAAATTAGTAATTCACTGTTAAAACATACCGCCGTGCAGTAAGGCTGACTGACAACTCGATATAACGCCATCCAATATTAATTGGTGCGAGATTGTGAATGTCAGACACTCCTGAAGAAAAGGATTATTATTATGCCAAGACGTCGCGTCGTTGCTACCCGTGAGATCCTACCGGATCCTAAGTTTGGTAGCCAAACTGTTGCAAAATTCATCAACCATGTAATGAGTCATGGTAAAAAATCTACTGCTGAGCGTATCGTTTATGGTGCACTTGAAACAGTAAGCGAAAAACGTAAAATCGAAGATCCAGTATCTTTCTTCGAAGAAGTTTTAGAAAATGTACGCCCAATGGTAGAAGTGAAAGCTCGCCGCGTTGGTGGTGCAACCTACCAAGTACCAATGGAAGTACGCCCCTCCCGTCGTACTGCCTTGGCTATGCGTTGGTTAGCTGAAGCTGCTGCTAAGCGTTCTGAAAAATCAATGGCTTTGCGTTTGGCTGGCGAATTGAATGATGCTGCTGATGGCAAAGGCGCTGCTATGAAAAAGCGTGACGAAGTTCACCGCATGGCAGATGCTAACAAAGCGTTCTCTCATTACCGCTTCTAAGCTACTGTTTATTAGTAGTAGCTTTAGATTAGCTGGCTGAAGTCAGCTAATCTAACATTGTTATTTATTCTATTGATTGCCGCCATCGTTTATCTTGTTGTAACTAGTTTTTGACTATCAACAACGAGATGGCGGACATCTATCAAGATGTCTCTCTTAATTAAGTATGCTTGTCACAAGAGAGCATCCCAAATCTGATGCCGCACTATTCTTAGTATTTGCTCTTTTTTTGTCCGTATTAGGCTCAATAATCAGTAAGTAATATGAAGCTGACCGCTTTGTCATAGAGTATGAGGTAGAGACACAATACATTATTATATACACGACTTTTCCTAGGAAAACACTATGGCTCGTAAAACTCCCCTAAAACGCTATCGCAACATTGGTATCTCAGCGCACATCGATGCTGGTAAGACAACCACTACTGAGCGTGTTTTATTTTATACCGGTGTTAGTCACAAACTTGGTGAAGTACATGATGGCGCAGCCACTATGGACTGGATGGAGCAAGAACAAGAGCGCGGTATTACTATTACCTCAGCGGCGACGACTTGTTTTTGGTCAGGTATGGCAAAACAGTTTGACGAACATCGTATCAACATCATTGACACCCCAGGTCACGTTGACTTCACGATCGAAGTTGAACGTTCTATGCGTGTACTTGATGGCGCTTGCATGGTTTATTGTGCAGTAGGCGGCGTTCAGCCACAGTCTGAGACCGTATGGCGTCAGGCAAATAAATATAAAGTTCCACGTCTTGCATTTGTAAACAAAATGGATCGCGTTGGCGCTGATTTCTATCGTGTCATTGAGCAGATCAAAACTCGTCTAGGTGGTAATCCTGTGCCATTGGTTATTCCAATTGGTAAAGAAGATGACTTCGAAGGCGTTATCGATCTAGTTACAATGAAAGCTCTTTATTGGGATGAAGCATCTCAAGGTATGGAGTTTGAAGAGCGCGAAATCCCAGCTGAATTGCAAGAAAAAGCAGAAGAGTATCGTGAGATTCTTGTAGAAAATGCGGCTGAAGCAACAGAAGAATTGATGAATGAGTATTTAGAAAATGGCGAGTTGTCTGTAGAGCAGATCAACGTTGCTATTCGTCAATTGACTATTGATAACCAAATTATTCCATTACTTTGTGGTACTGCCTTTAAAAACAAAGGTGTACAAAAGATGTTGGATGCGGTTATTCAGTATCTTCCAGCACCAATGGATGTACCTGCTATTAAAGGTATCCTTGATGACAAAGATGAAACTGAAGGCACTCGTGAAGCGTCAGATGAAGCGCCATTCTCAGCTTTAGCATTTAAAATCATGAATGACAAATTCGTTGGTAACTTAACCTTCGTTCGTGTTTATTCAGGTGTTTTGACGCAAGGCAGCAGTGTTTATAATCCAGTTAAAATGAAGCGTGAGCGCGTTGGTCGTATCGTACAGATGATGGCTAACTCTCAAGAAGAGTTGCAAGAAATCCGTACTGGTGATATCGCTGCATTGGTCGGCATGAAAGACGTAACGACTGGTGATACGCTATGTGATGAGCAAAATGTTATCACGCTTGAGCGCATGGAATTTCCAGATCCAGTTATTAGCCTAGCGGTTGAACCTAAGACCAAAGCTGACCAAGAAAGAATGTCAATTGCTTTAGGTCGTTTGGCGAAAGAAGATCCATCGTTCCGTGTACATACTGACGAAGAGTCTGGCCAGACAATCATCAGTGGTATGGGTGAGCTGCATCTAGAGATTCTTGTTGATCGTATGAAGCGTGAGTTTAACGTTGAAGCGAACATCGGTGCGCCGCAGGTTGCTTATCGTGAAACGATTCGTAACACGGTTGAGCAAGAAGGCAAATTCGTACGTCAGACTGGTGGTCGTGGTAAATTCGGTCACGTTTGGTTACGTCTTGAGCCACTTGATCCAGCGGGCGATACTGAATATGAATTCGCTGAAGAAGTTGTTGGTGGTACTGTACCGAAAGAATTCCATGGTGCTGTTGATAAAGGTATCCGAGAACGCATGAAAAATGGCGTACTTGCTGGTTATCCAGTGGTTGGCGTAAAAGCGACCTTGTATGACGGTTCTTACCATGACGTCGACTCGGATGAGCTATCATTTAAGATGGCTGGTTCTATGGCATTCAGAAAAGGCTTCATGGCAGCAGATCCAGCGCTACTTGAGCCAATCATGAAAGTTGAAGTTGAAACGCCTGAAGATTATATGGGCGATATCATGGGCGATCTTAACCGTCGTCGTGGTTTGGTACAGGGTATGGAAGACCTACCTGGCGGTACTAAGCAGATCCGTGCTGAAGTGCCATTAGCAGAAATGTTTGGTTATGCCACACAAATGCGCTCAATGTCACAAGGCCGTGCTACTTATTCAATGGAATTCCAAAAGTACGCTGAGATTCCAAAATCAGTTGCTGCTGACATCATCTCTAAATTCAACAATAAAGATGATGACGAGTAAGTAATCGTCTATTAAATATGACAATGTAGCTATTATCTCTATGTTGTCATAGAAGAATACGCCAATAATTGGTTAAAAGACTTGTTATTGGCGGTGATTTTCTTATAATATCTGCACATTAGTATGTGTACCCTTTTAACAATTATCTTAATGTGGTCAAGATCGTCTTTGTTATCGTATTTATACGAGCTTAGCATTTGACCCCAAAAAAAGAGGAAATACCCATGGCAAAGGCCAAGTTTGAACGCGTAAAGCCACACGTCAACGTCGGTACAATCGGACACGTTGACCACGGTAAAACAACCCTAACAGCTGCCATCGCAACTGTAGCAGCAATCACCTCTGGTGGCGAAGCCAAAGACTACGCGTCTATTGACTCAGCACCAGAAGAAAAAGCACGTGGCATCACCATCAACACCTCACACGTAGAATATGACACCCCAGCACGTCACTACGCTCACGTCGATTGCCCAGGTCACGCCGATTATGTTAAAAACATGATCACTGGTGCCGCTCAAATGGACGGCGCAATCCTAGTCGTATCAGCAACTGACGGCCCAATGCCACAAACCCGTGAGCACATCTTGCTTTCACGTCAGGTTGGCGTACCGTACATCATCGTATTCATGAACAAATGTGATGTTGTTGATGACGAAGAATTGCTAGAACTCGTAGAAATGGAAGTTCGTGAACTTCTTAATGACTACGACTTCCCAGGTGATGATACCCCAATCATCCATGGTTCAGCGACTGAAGCCCTAAAAGGCTCACAAGAAAAATACGGCCAACCAGCGGTTGTAGAACTTCTTAACGTTCTTGACACCTACATCCCAGAGCCAGAGCGTGACGTTGACAAAGCATTCCTAATGCCAATCGAAGACGTATTCTCAATCTCAGGCCGTGGTACTGTTGTAACAGGTCGTGTTGAATCTGGTATCGTACGCGTAGGCGACGAAATCGAAATCGTCGGTATCCGTGACACTCAAAAAACCACCTGTACTGGTGTAGAGATGTTCCGTAAACTGCTTGACGAAGGTCGTGCAGGCGAAAACTGTGGCGTACTACTACGTGGTACTAAGCGTGAAGACGTACAACGTGGCCAAGTACTAGCTAAGCCAGGTTCAATCACGCCTCACACCAAGTTTGACGCTGAAGTATATGTATTGAGCAAAGAAGAGGGTGGTCGTCACACACCATTCCTAAACGGCTATCGTCCACAGTTCTACTTCCGTACTACTGACGTAACTGGCGCAATCCAATTACAAGACGGTACTGAAATGGTCATGCCTGGTGATAACGTTGAGATGGGCGTAGAGCTTATCCACCCAATCGCTATGGACAAAGGTCTTCGCTTCGCTATTCGTGAAGGCGGCCGTACTGTAGGCGCTGGTGTTGTTGCTAACGTACTAAACTAATCTATCCGTCTCAGTAATGAGCTTGTAAGTTAGTCATAAAAAGCCATCCTTGTTTAAGGGTGGCTTTTTTTAGATCAAATGATCAGGAAATATGGTTATTCTTCAGTAGTATGATCAAACCTTTCGTTGTCTTAGCAACATGATTAGCCAGTTATACCTATAACGTTTATAATTTACTTTCCCATCTATTGTAATTCTTAGCGGAGCTTGCTATATTAACGCTGCTTCTTATTAGTCGCTTGCATCTTCATTTTGTTAAAGTAATGATGATTCAATAGCACATTCAAATAAGAGCAAAACTAGGTAAAAATAATAATTTTACCGCTAAAGGCTTGCATTTTATATCAAATATTGTATAATGCTGTCCTTTACACCCATAGGCGATTGGCTCAATTGGTAGAGCATCGGTCTCCAAAACCGAGGGTTGTAGGTTCGAGTCCTACATCGCCTGCCATCTTCTTATCACATCTTTGTTATACCTCACCATCTCCGAAGCGAGTTCTTTATGAGCAATGATCAAGATAACCTCGAGACTAAGTTATCTGATGCCAAGGCGGGTGCTGGTGGAATGCTGTCTAAAGGTAAGCACATCTCAGCGGGCAATCAAACAACTGCTGTTGAAGTGGCTAAAACAGGCTCAATAAAAGATGTGATATTGTGGCTACTTGCCGCAGCAGTATTAATCGGGGCGACGTTAGTTAATCAGTACTTACCTGGCTATTGGCAACCTGCCAATGATGTCTGGGTACGTATTGGTATTATCGTTGCCCTTATTGTATTCGCCTTAGTATGCTTGGCATTAACGCATCAAGGCCGCGCTTTTAAAATATTATTGAAAGACGCTGCTGTTGAATTGCGCCGAGTGACATGGCCAGGTAAGGATGAAACGTTTCAATATACCTGGCAGGTCATTGTCATGATTGCCATTGTTGGTTTTCTGGTTTGGTTATTAGATAACTTTTTCAATTGGTTCGTTGGCATCTTTATTGGTTAGTCGCACGTATTAGTGAGTCTTACCCCAAAATTTACTTATAATGATCAGGAGCGTGATATGCGTTGGTATATTGTCCAAGCGTTTTCAGGATATGAAAAGCAAGTACAGCGTTCATTAACTGATCGTATTAATCGTAGTGACTTTGCTGAATCATTCGGTGACGTATTGGTTCCTACTGAAGAAGTCGTTGAAATGAAAGACGGCAAAAAGCGTAAGAGTGAGCGTAAGTTCTTTCCGGGTTATGTATTGATCCAGATGGAAATGAACGACAATACTTGGCACATCGTTAAAGAGTGCCCACGTATTATGGGTTTCATAGGTGGTACACCTGAAACACCAGCGCCAATTACGCAAGTAGAAGCGGATCGTATTTTAAACCGTTTGAATCAAACTGAAACTGACCCACGTCCTAAGACTCTATTTGAGCCGGGCGAAGAGCTGTTGGTTATCGATGGTCCATTTACTGACTTTAAAGGGTTGGTAGAAAAAGTGGATTACGAGAAGTCTAAACTGCATTTAACGGTAAACGTATTTAATCGACCGACTCAGGTCGAGCTTGAATTTAGTAAAGTTGAAAAGCTAGACTAAATCAGCAAAAAAGTTCATCAACCGGGGAGCTGTTAGTCAATAAGGTTTATACCACATTGATTTGGCGCTATTACCCATTTAGGAGAAAATCATGGCTAAGAAGATTGATGGTTACATCAAACTACAAGTCCCTGCAGGTAAAGCAAATCCTTCACCACCGATTGGTCCAGCATTGGGTCAAAAAGGCGTGAACATCATGGCGTTCTGTAAAGAATTTAACGCTGCGACCTCAAACCAAGAGCCGGGTCTACCGATTCCTACTGAGATCACTGTATATAGCGATAAGTCTTTTACTTTCATTATGAAGTCACCACCAGCTGCATACTTACTACGTAAGGCTGCTGGTATCGCTAAAGGTTCTGGTACACCAAATACCGCTAAAGTCGGTAAAGTTGACCGTGCACAACTAGAAGACATCGTTAAGACCAAAGATGCAGATTTAACTGCTGCTGATCTTGATGCTGCTGTTCGTACCATCGCTGGTACTGCACGTTCAATGGGTATTACCGTGGAGGGTGTGTAAATGAGCAAGCTAACCAAACGTCAAAAAGAAATTCAAAGCCGTATCGTACATGAAAAGCAGTATACAGTTGAAGAAGCGGTTCAAATCCTAAACGATTTACCACCTCTTAAATTCAAAGAGTCAATTGATATTGCGATTAACTTGGGTGTTGACCCACGTAAATCTGATCAAGTGGTTCGTGGCGCTACCAACCTACCTGCTGGTACTGGTAAAACCAAACGCGTTGCTGTATTTGCTCAAGGTGCTGCTGCTGAAGCCGCCAAAGAAGCTGGTGCAGATATCGTTGGTTTTGAAGACCTAGCAGAATCAATCAAAGCTGGTAACATGGACTTTGATATCGTTATTGCTGCTCCTGATGCAATGCGTGTTGTTGGTCAACTAGGTACTATCCTAGGTCCACGTGGTCTAATGCCTAACCCTAAAGTCGGTACGGTTACGCCTAACGTCGCTGAAGCGGTTACTAACGCTAAAGCCGGTCAAGCACAGTATCGTGTAGACAAAGCAGGTATCATCCACACGACTATCGGTCAAGTTGGCTTTACTGCTGAGCAAGTAATCCAGAATGCTGAAGCACTGATTGCAGATTTAAGACGTGCTAAGCCTGCTACTTCTAAAGGTACTTTCATTAAGAAAATTACCTTGTCTAGCACGATGGGTCCTGGTCTAAGTATTGATCCAGTTCCATATCGCACAGCAAAATAATTAGATATGTGCCTTTATTTGACAATTTTAAATAAAGGCTGCAAAAATATTTTAAAGAATTAGGTCAGCGTAGCAAACGCTATGCTGTCTAAGACCGTAGGTAGAAAGCGGTTTTACGTTTTTATTAATTTTTTTCGGATCATTAGTAATAACAACGAGCTGCTTTTGTTAATCGACGAAAGATGAAAATCTTAGTTGTCCTACGCAGACGGTGACCCACCCAGTTGTTGATAAGAGCCGATAGTTCAATCTATTACTTGATGTCATTCTGATAACGGTGCCGTAATCAGTCGTTATGAGTAAATTTATTATTAATAAATATGCTGATAACGTGTCGTATCAAGTCAGTCTAAGCGATTCGTTTAATTATTGAATGCCAATGCTTAAAAGCTTAGGTTTAAATGATTAAATATTCAGCTGATTGATAAGATTAAAGGAGTCAACTTATGGCATTAACGCTAGAGCAAAAACAACAAGTTGTGGCTGAAGTGTCTGAAGTTGCTGCTAATGCTTACTCAGCAGTAGCTGCCGAATATCATGGTATTGGTGTTGCAAAGCTTACTAAGCTGCGCGAACAAGCCCGTGAAAAAGGCGTCGTTTTGAAAGTGGTAAAAAATACCCTAGCAAAACGTGCGTTTGAAGGCACTAAGTTTGAGAGCATGTCAGACCGTATGACTGGTCCATTACTTTTGGCTTTCTCTATGGAAGATTTGGGATCTGCTGCTCGAGTTGTTTTCGAGTTCAGTAAAGATCACAAAGCTTTAGAGACCAAATTGGTATCAGTTGGTGGTGTTGTTTATGGTCCAGAAGAGCTAGAGCGCGTATCGAAGCTACCAACTCGCGACGAAGCAATCTCTATCTTGATGGCTACTATGAATGCACCAGTTACCAAGCTTGTTCAAACTATGAACGCTGTTCCTAGTAAGCTTGTTCGCACGGTAGCAGCAATCAAAGACGCAAAAGAAGCTGCTTAATTGCTTGTTTTAACGTAACTTTGACATCGCCGATTGCACTTTATTGCTAACACTATTTGAAAATTTGGCAAGCAATCTAAGCGATTTTAAAATCAATTAATTTTTATCAGATAACGGAGAGTTCTCATGGCACTATCTAAAGATGACGTGTTAAACGCAATCGCTGAAATGTCAGTAATGGATATCGTTGAATTAATCAGCGCTATGGAAGAAAAATTCGGCGTAACAGCTGCTGTTGCTGCTGCACCTGCTGCTGCTGGCCCTGCTGCTGCTGCTGCTGAAGAAAAAGACGAGTTTGACGTAGTTCTTGCCAGCTTTGGCGAGAAGAAAGTTGGCGTAATTAAAGCCGTACGTGAAGCTACTGGTCTTGGCTTGAAAGAAGCGAAAGATTTGGTTGAAAGCGCTCCAGCTCCAATCAAAGAAGGCGTTAACAAAGCTGAAGCTGAAGAGTTGAAAAAGAAACTTGAAGAAGCTGGTGCAACTGTTGAACTAAAATAAGCTTCGCTTATCTTAGTGTTGTACAAAAAAAGCTGGTAATGCCTTGCATTGCCAGCTTTTTTTTACTATAATTCGTAGCTTGACCTTTTGTGTCTGCCAACAGTCGTATGCAACATCACGGTGGATACCCATCAAAAGGACAGACGATATACATGCAAGCACACATGCCAGTTTTTGAAATCAGTTAATTTAAGCTAAACGTCCATAGATGTTTGGCATTTTTTTGTGTCTGCATGCTTTCCCATTAACACTATAGTTTATACTGATTCTAAAAGTTATAGTTACCCCGATTATTATTAATTCTGAAAAGCTATTAAGTTTAGGTTGTCCGTTTCGCAGAGTATTACTGTCAGTAGTTAGGCTTATAGACGGTACATATCAGCGACGATATTAGTTTTGATAGAATTGTTGGTTTTGAAAGAGCCTGTTTTTCGAAAGAAAAATGACTAAATACAATCAGTTTTGATAGCAGATAACTTAGAAACACCCTTGAACGAGTCATTTTTTCTTACCTCTATGAGTAAGTTTTGCCTAAAAAGTAATATGTTTTAGATGATATGATATTGAATTTGGTTGTCTAAGTGGTCATATAGACTGACTTAGATACTGATCATAAAATGAAAGTAAGGGTGCTAAGTAAGCACTGATAGCAGAAGTAGTAATTGACAAAAGATATCAACTGAACACGATTACCTGTTTTATATTATCGTTTACGTCGCCAAGTTTGCATCGTATTTATGCACGCTGGCCACGCTTTTAATTTGTTTCCACGTTTACTGTAAGGACTCTCGATGGCATATTCTTATACTGAAAAAAAGCGTATTCGCAAAAGTTTTGCTGAATTGCCCACTGTGATGGACATTCCCTATTTACTGTCTATTCAAGTAGATTCTTACGAGCAATTTTTGCAAGAGCACAAAAAGCCAAAAGCTCGTGAGAATACTGGTTTGCAAGCTGCGTATTCCTCTATTTTCCCAATTGAGAGTCACTCTGGTAACGCAGAGCTACAATTCGTTGAATATTATTTAGGCACGCCTGAATTTGACGAGCGTGAGTGTATCTTGCGTGGCTCAACGTTTGCTGCACCGATGCGTGTCAAAATCCGTCTGATCATTAAAGACAAAGACAGCAAAGACAAAGACAGCAAAGCGGCTATCAAAGATATTCGTGAGCAAAGTGTCTATATGGGCGAGATGCCTTTGATGACAGCTAACGGTACTTTTATTATCAATGGTACTGAGCGTGTTATCGTCTCTCAGCTACATCGTTCACCTGGTGTGTTCTTTGATCATGATAAAGGTAAGTCGCATTCAAGTGGTAAAGTGCTTTATAACGCACGTATTATCCCTTACCGTGGTTCATGGTTAGATTTTGAATTTGATGCCAAAGACTTAGTTTTTGCTCGTATTGACCGTCGTCGTAAGCTATTGGCTTCAATTATTTTACGTGCGCTTGGTCTAACAACGTCTGAAATCTTAGATTTGTTCTTTGATAAAGTAGCCGTTTATAAAGGTGAAGAGCAGTTCGAGATTGATCTGGTTGCTGATCGCTTGCGCGGTGAGATGGCTCAGTTCGATATCGTATCACCAGAAGGTGATGTCATCGTAGAGCAGGGCAAGCGTATTAATGCACGCCGTATTCGTCAGCTTGAAGAAGCAGGTATGACGAAGATTGCGATACCTGATGAGTATCTCTATGAGCGTATTTTAGCTGAAGATATCGTGGTGAATGACGAAGTTATCGCTAAAGCGAATACCCTAATTGACCATGAATTATTGGTTAAATTAAGTGCATTTGAAGCCAGCGAGTCTATCAAAGAATTCAGCATTCTATTCACCAATGATATCGATCAAGGCAGTTATATTGCCGACACTTTGCGTGCTGATAGTACGTCAAGCCGTGAAGAAGCATTGATTGAAATCTATAAAGTCATGCGTCCAGGTGAGCCACCAACGGTTGAGACCGCTGAAAAACTATTTGACAGCATGTTCTTTAACGCTGATCGTTATGACTTATCGAACGTCGGTCGTATGAAATTTAACCGTCGTTTAGGGTTAGAGTTTGATAATACTGATGATCCAGATATCCAACGCGCTCGTAGCGTATTGACCAATGCCGATATCGTTAATGTCCTAAAAGAATTGATTGAGATTCGTAATGGTCGCGGCGAAGTCGATGATATTGACCATTTAGGTAACCGCCGTATTCGTTCGGTTGGCGAGATGGCAGAAAACCAATTCCGTGTTGGTCTAGTACGTGTCGAGCGTGCAGTCAAAGAGCGTTTAAGCTCAGCGGAATCTGATAACTTGTCACCACAAGATTTGATTAACTCAAAACCTGTTGCTGCTGCGGTCAAAGAATTCTTTGGTTCAAGCCAGTTATCGCAGTTTATGGATCAGAACAATCCATTGTCTGAAGTTACCCATAAACGCCGTGTCTCAGCTCTAGGACCTGGTGGTCTGACCCGTGAACGTGCAGGCTTTGAAGTACGTGACGTACATGATACCCATTATGGTCGCGTATGTCCGATTGAAACTCCTGAAGGTCCAAACATTGGCCTTATTAACTCATTAGCAACTTTTGCTAAAACCAACAGCTTTGGCTTCTTAGAAACGCCTTATCGCCGTGTGGTTGATGGTAAAGTAACTGATGTCATTGAGTATCTATCAGCGATTGAAGAAGTAGGTACGGTCATTGCACAGGCTGATTCACCAGTAACCGCAGAAGGCGCGTTATCTGATGAGATGGTCAGTGTACGTAGCTATGGTGAATTTGTCCGTATGCCACCGGAAAAAGTGACGCATATGGACGTGTCGCCAAGTCAGGTTGTATCGGTAGCTGCTGGTCTAATTCCATTCCTAGAGCATGATGATGCTAACCGAGCGCTTATGGGCTCGAACATGCAGCGTCAGGCAGTTCCTACGCTACGTGCTGATAAGCCGTTAGTAGGTACGGGCATGGAGCGTCACGTTGCGCGTGACTCAGGTGTTTGTGTGATCGCTAAGCGTGGCGGTGTGATCGAAGATGTTGATGCCTCACGTGTTGTGGTTCGTGTCAATGAAGATGAGATGATTGCTGGTGAAGCTGGTATTGATATCTATAACCTCGTTAAATACACGCGTTCTAACCAAAATACTTGTATCAACCAACGTATTATCGTCAACCAAGGTGATGCTATTGCTGTAGGTGATATCTTGGCTGATGGTCCGTCAACGGATCTTGGTGAGCTTGCATTGGGTCAGAACATTCGCATCGCATTTATGCCATGGAATGGTTACAACTTCGAAGATTCAATCTTGCTGTCTGAAAAAGTGGTTAAAGAAGATCGTTTCACGACCATTCATATCCAAGAATTGACCTGTGTGGCACGTGATACCAAGCTAGGTACTGAAGAAATTACCGCCGATATTCCAAACGTTGGCGAAGCGGCGCTATCAAGTCTTGATGAAGCAGGTATCGTTTATATCGGTGCTGAAGTTGACGCTGGTGATATCTTAGTTGGTAAAGTGACGCCAAAAGGTGAAACACAACTGACGCCAGAAGAGAAATTGCTCCGGGCTATCTTTGGTGAAAAAGCGGCTGATGTTAAAGACACGTCGCTACGTGTACCAACATCAAGCAAAGGCACGGTTATTGATGTTCAAGTCTTTACTCGTGACGGCGTTGAAAAAGACGCACGTGCAAGAGCAATTGAAAAATCACAGCTTGATAGCTATCGTAAAGATTTAAAAGAAGAGCTACGTATCTTTGAAGAAGCAGCTCGTGGGCGTATTGGTAACTTGTTAGATGGTCAAAAAGTCAGCGGTGGTTCTGGTCTAAAAGCCGGTACAGTGATGGCATTGGCTGATATGAAAGATATGAGCCTTGAGACCTTACTGGATATCCAACCAGTTGAAGAAGAAATCTCTGAGCGTCTAACGCAAATCGCTGAGTATTTGGTTGATAAGCAAAAAGATATCGATGTGAAGTTTGCTGAGAAAAAACGCAAATTAACCGCTGGTGATGACCTACAACATGGCGTACAAAAAATCGTTAAGGTATATCTAGCGGTTAAGCGTCGTATTCAGCCTGGTGATAAAATGGCTGGTCGTCATGGTAACAAAGGTGTGGTATCGCGCATTATGCCAGTTGAAGACATGCCTTATGATGAAAATGGTAATACCGTTGACATCGTCTTGAACCCACTTGGTGTACCATCGCGTATGAACATCGGTCAGGTTCTAGAAACGCATTTGGGTATGGCAGCGAAAGGTTTGGGCGAGAAGATCGATGGTATGCTCAAATCGCAAGCAGCGATCAAAGATTTACGTGACTTCTTAGACAAAATCTATAACCAAGTCGGCGGTGAGCAAGTTGATCTTGATAGCTTGAGTGATGATGACATCATGGCGCTAGCAGATAACTTGCGCGCTGGTGTACCAATGGGCACAGCAGTATTTGACGGCGCAAGAGAAAGCCAAGTTAAGGATCTGTTAGAGCTTGCTGGTATGGATCGCGATGGTCAACAGACGTTGTATGATGGTCGTACTGGTCAGAAGTTTGATCGTAAAGTAACCGTTGGTTATATGTACATGCTGAAACTTAACCATTTGGTTGACGACAAAATGCATGCGCGTTCAACCGGTTCTTACTCATTAGTGACGCAGCAGCCACTCGGCGGTAAAGCTCAGTTTGGTGGTCAGCGCTTCGGTGAGATGGAAGTGTGGGCACTAGAAGCTTACGGCGCGACTTATACGCTACAAGAGATGCTGACTGTGAAGTCGGATGACGTTGAAGGCCGTACGCGTATGTACAAAAACATCGTTGATGGTGAGCAGTATATGGATCCAGGTATGCCTGAATCGTTTAACGTACTGACCAAAGAAATCAAATCATTGGGTATTAATATTGAGTTAAAACAAACCCATTAAGCACGGCTGATTGAGACTATTGTTAACATGGTCTCAGTTGATTATTATCCTTAGTGGTCAACCTAAAAGCAGTATGCGCATCGCTGCTGCTTTTAGTGATTTGTCTCAACCCTATTCATTGCCTTCATTCATCTTATTTGCGTCAATAATACGCTATCAGATGATTATAAAGATAACGGAGAAGCAACTTGAAAGATTTACTCGATATCATGCAAAGCCCTACCGGCAACGGTAATCAAGAGTTTGATAGCATTCAAATTACTTTAGCCTCACCTGACGTCATTAAGTCATGGTCACATGGCGAAGTAAAAAAGCCTGAAACTATTAACTATCGCACGTTCAAGCCTGAACGTGATGGTCTTTTTTGTGCCAAAATTTTTGGTCCAGTAAAAGACTTTGAATGTTTATGTGGTAAATATAAGCGCCGTAAGTTCCAAGGCGTTATCTGTGAGAAATGTGGCGTAGAAGTGACGACGGCTAAAGTTCGTCGTGACCGTATGGGTCACATCGACTTGGCTAGCCCAGTTGCGCATATTTGGTTTTTAAAATCATTACCAAGCCGCATCGGTCTATTGTTAGACATGACGCTACGTGATATCGAGCGCGTTCTGTATTTTGAAAGCTATATTGTTACTGAACCTGGTTTAACTTCTTTAGAGAAGTATCAATTGCTTGATGATGAAGACTATTATAAAGCCCTTGAAGAATTTGGCGATGAATTCACTGCCAAAATGGGTGCTGAAGCGGTTCAAGACCTATTGAAAGATATCGATTTGGATCTTGAAATCGATGATTTGCGCGAAGCGATTCCGCAAACGGGTTCTGAAACCAAGCTTAAAAAGATGTCTAAGCGTCTTAAATTATTAGAAGCCTTCCGTGATTCTAATAACAAGCCTGAGTGGATGGTGATGAACATCTTGCCAGTACTACCACCAGATTTACGTCCGCTAGTACCACTAGAAGGTGGTCGTTTTGCGACTTCAGATCTAAACGATCTATATCGCCGTGTGATCAACCGTAATAACCGTCTAAAGCGTCTGCTTGAGCTGAGCGCACCTGATATCATCGTACGTAACGAAAAGCGTATGTTGCAAGAATCAGTGGATGCCTTGCTTGATAACGGTCGTCGCGGTCGTGCGATTACGGGTAGTAACAAGCGTCCATTGAAATCTTTGGCTGATATGATCAAAGGTAAGCAAGGTCGTTTCCGTCAAAACTTACTTGGTAAACGTGTTGACTACTCTGGTCGTTCGGTGATCGTTGTTGGTCCAACGCTACGTCTACATCAGTGCGGTTTACCAAAGAAAATGGCACTTGAATTATTCAAACCATTTACTTATAACAAATTATTGTCTCATGGTCTAGCCACGACAATTAAAGCTGCCAAAAAGATGGTAGAGCGTGAAGAGCCGCAAGTGTGGGATATGCTGGCCATGGTTATCCGTGAGCATCCAGTGCTTCTTAACCGTGCACCAACGCTTCACCGTTTGGGTCTACAAGCATTTGAACCAGTACTTATCGAAGGTAAAGCAATCCAATTGCATCCGCTCGTTTGTACCGCGTTTAACGCCGATTTCGATGGTGACCAAATGGCCGTTCACGTGCCATTGACCCTAGAAGCACAGCTTGAATCACGTGCGCTAATGATGTCTACCAATAACATCTTGTCGCCTGCGAATGGTGATCCAATCATTGTACCGTCGCAAGATGTGGTACTTGGTCTTTACTATATTAGCCGCTCATCAATCAATTCTAAAGGCGAGGGCATGATTTTTGCCACCGTTAATGAAGCATTGCGTGCGATTGGTTCAAACGATTTGCATGTAAACGCTAAGATCAAAGTGCGTGTCACCGAGACGCATATCGATGAAGACGGCAATGAGACTAAAGAAATCAGCTTAAAAGAAACGGTTGCAGGTCGTTTATTGATCTGGAACATCATGCCTAAAGGTATGTCTTTTGATGAATGTAACCAAGAAATGACGAAGAAAAATATTTCTCGTTTGATTAACTCTTGCTACCGTAAAGTTGGCGTTAAAGAAAGTGTCATGTTTGCTGACCAATTGATGTATCTTGGTTTTGCCCAAGCGACGTTGTCAGGCGTGTCTATCGGTATTGATGACATGGTCATTCCACCACTGAAAAAGCAAATCATTGAAGTGGCAGAAGGCGAAGTTCGCGAAATCGAAGATCAATTCGAGCAAGGTTTTGTGACCGCTGGTGAGCGCTATAATAAAGTGGTTGATATCTGGTCACGTACCAATGACAAAGTCGCTAAAGCGATGATGGACAACTTAGCCACTGATAAAATCATGAACGCCAAAGGTGAAGAAGAAGAGCAGAAGTCATTCAACTCTATCTTTATCATGTCAGATTCTGGTGCTCGTGGTAGTGCGGCTCAGATTCGTCAGTTGGCTGGTATGCGTGGTTTGATGGCTAAGCCAGATGGTTCAATTATCGAAACGCCAATTAAAGCAAACTTCCGTGAAGGCTTGACCGTACTTCAGTACTTTATTTCAACGCATGGTGCACGTAAAGGTCTTGCGGATACGGCACTGAAAACGGCTAACTCAGGTTACTTAACGCGTCGTTTGGTTGATGTGGCACAAGATTTGGTTATTACCAGTGATGACTGTGGTACTGAGCAAGGCTTGCTCATGAAACCACATATTCAAGGTGGTGAAATCATTGAGAAGCTAGGTGAACTAGTACTAGGTCGTGTGACGGCTCGTGATGTGACTTATAACGATGATGCTGATAAGGTATTGATTCCAGCAGGTACTTTGATCGATGAGCATTGGGTAAACGTGCTTGATAACAATGCGATTGATGATATCTGGGTACGCTCAGTTATTACTTGTAATGTTGAGCATGGTGTTTGTTCACAGTGTTATGGTCGTGATTTGGCTCGTGGTCATAAAGTGAATATCGGCGAATCAGTCGGTGTTATGGCGGCACAGTCTATCGGTGAACCAGGTACTCAGTTAACGATGCGTACATTCCACGTGGGCGGGGCAGCAAGCTCAGCATCAGTGGATAACAGCATCTCAGTTCGTAGTGCTGGTCAAGCGCATTTCGAAAATATGAAAACGGTTCAACATACCGATGGCCACTTAGTCATCGTATCGCGTTCAGCTGAAATCGCCTTGACCGATGAGCTTGGTCGTGAGCGTGAGCGCTATAAAGTGCCTTATGGTTCTAGCGTGCTTGTGAAACACGAAGATCAGGTTGATGCTGGTCAAACCATCGCTAAATGGGATCCGCACACGCATCCTATTATCACAGAATTTGCTGGTACTGCACGCTTCAGTGAGATTACTGATGGCTTAACTGCTACCGTAAAAGTTGATGATGCGACGGGTATGAGCTCATTTGAGATTCTTGCCACTCGTGACCGTTCAAGTTCAGCAAAAGACTTACGTCCTGCGATTATCTTGAACACTGATGAAGGCAAAGAAGTGGTTTACTTCTTACCAGCTGAAACCATCATTCGCGTCAGCGATGGTGAAAAAGTAGCAGCCGGTTCGATTTTGGGTCGTGTACCACAAGCCTCTTCAGGTACTAAAGATATTACCGGTGGTCTACCACGTGTTGCTGACTTGTTCGAAGCACGTCGTCCGAAAGATCACGCCATCATGGCAGAAATGACAGGTGTGGTTAGCTTTGGTAAAGAGACCAAAGGTAAAAACCGCTTCATCATCACCAATGAAGATGGTGAGATTCATGAAGAGCTAATCCCGAAATGGCGTCAAATCAACGTCTTTGAAAATGAAACGGTAGCACGTGGTGAAGTGATCGCTGATGGTCCACAGAATCCACATGATATCTTGCGTTTGAAAGGTCAGACTGCACTTGCTGATTACATCGTTAACGAAGTACAGGACGTTTATCGCTTGCAGGGTGTAAAAATCAACGATAAGCATATCGAAGTTATCATTCGTCAGATGCTGCGTAAAGTTGAAATTACCGATGGCGGCGATTCAAACCACTTTAAAGGCGATCAAGCAGAGTACTCTGATATCAAAGCATTGAATGCTAAGCTGGAAGCGGAAGATAAATTCCCAGTACAGTTCGAGCGTCAATTACTAGGTATCACCAAAGCAAGTCTGGCAACAGAAAGCTTTATCTCAGCAGCATCATTCCAGGAGACGACCCGTGTACTAACTGCGGCTGCCGTGACTGGTAAAGTGGATGAACTACGTGGTCTGAAAGAGAACGTCGTTGTTGGTCGCTTGATTCCTGCTGGTACTGGTTTGGCTTATCATAAAGCACGCAAAGAGAAAGCGGAGCAAAAACTGCTAGATAAAGATCTTAAAGCAGGGTTTGACAATGCAGCATTTGATATGTCAGCGAGCACGGATAGTAAAGACTTTGCAAGCTTTGATGAAGCCTTTGCACAAGAGCTTAATCAGGATAATTAATAGTATTAAGCGTCTTTGATTTATTGTTAATTTGATAAAAAGCCAGCCTAAGTTGCTGGCTTTTTTGTGTGTGCAATAAAGTGAGAAATGCATGGTACTGTTATCTAAAAAAATAGTACACTGGAAAATATGCCCTAATTTACACTTTATATAAGGATAAGTCGCAAATGGCAGGTAAAACCCGCGTTGCCAAGTATCAAGCAGATAGAACCAATCAAAAACTGTATTTCTGTCGTCTATCCTGCCAAGCAGCGGGAAATACCGATGATAAGCAGCTATACCAAGCCCATTGTGAAACTGCTATTTTTCATCTATACGGTGCCTTTCTCGCATTTACCCAAGAGCTAGGTTATTTTTATAGTTTAAACATGAGCGCACCAACATTGTCAGATATTGAGCAAGCATTGAGCGAGCGTACCCAAGTATCGCCTGAGATTCAGCGGTTACAGCAGTTACAGCAGCAGGGTTTTTTGGCCAATATAGAGCGGGCATATCAGCGTTGTTTGTACGCCGTGCCGCCAGATACTATCGTAGATCAAACACCAAGCAATACTGCCTCACCTGATCTTATTGTTAACGTTGTGACCTTGTCAAATCAATGGCTGCCAGATGAGACGACAATACGAGAATGGCGTCAGCAGTTTTTAGAGCTGATTGAGCAACTACGTGCTGGTATGGTTGAGTTCTAAAAATAGTTATTAAAATTTTATCTCATTTTTATCACCATTTTTGAAATGAAGACATGTCCTAGTTAACTGATGACTGTCCTTTAATAGAGTCGTATTGATTAAAGTATTGAGTATAAAAAAGGCTTATTTAGCGAGTGCTAAATAAGCCTTTTTTTGCGTCATAAGTTTATATCATTAATGGTTGTCTACTCTGGTATCGGTGGCATGCGCTCAACGGGTGTTACCGATAAAGGGTTTTGCGGCACACTATCATTACTACGACTGTTACTAGGTTTGGCTGCTTGAGAGCTAGTTTGTACTTCAACAGGCTCAGCTGGTGGTGATTTACGCTGTTGAGTCTGCGTCTTAACTGGTTTTTCTGATTCGCTGCTATCCGTATCTTCATCATCGGCCAGAATACCATCATCAGTCATTTCTATAATTTTTTGCTTTTGTTTTTTCGATTTGGCGCGGTTATTGATAGACACCCATTGATGAGGCGTGTCTTTAAGTTGGGCTTTCATAAAATCCATCCAAACGGGTAGAGCTGCCACACCACCATATTCGCGACGACCCATGGTTGATGGTTGATCAAAACCCATCCACACGACAGTTGCATTGGTAGGATGAAAACCTGCAAACCAAGCGTCTTTTGCTTCATTGGTGGTACCGGTCTTGCCACCAATATCATCACGACCTAAAGCCTTGGCTCGTACTGCCGTACCACGCTGTACGACGTCACGTAAGATATCTGCCATCTCAAAAGCGACTCTGGGTTGTAAGATTCGAGGTGCTTGCTTAGCCACTGCATATTGAACCGCTGGTGCTTTTAAGCGATCGGCCTGTGGACTAGCATCATAAACCTTTAGATTTAGCGCTTTACCGCTTTGTTCAATGTTATCAATATCATCATTGTTCTCTAAATTTTGTTCTTTAACCATCACTTCATCATCGATAGCACTGTCTTCATTTTCAATTGACTTCTTATAATCTTCGATGAGATTTCTATTGAGGTCTTCAAGTTTTTCATTGAAGCAGGTGGCACACGCTTGGCGTGGGTTTGCCTGAAAGAGGAGGTTATTATTATAATTATAAATTTGTTCGATAAAATACGGCTGTACACGGTGACCGCCATTTGCAAACGTGGCATAAGCTGTTGCCATCTGTAATGGTGTAGCCTGTCCTGTGCCTAGCGCTAACGACAAAGTCGTCGGCAGCTTTTCTTTATCAAGACCGAATTCATCTAACAGGTCGCGCACATCAGAGATGCCCACAGCCTGTAGCAATCGAATAGACACTAAGTTACGTGACCGATATAGAGCACGACGTAAAGTAATATCTCCCAAAAATCTTCCATCAGAATTTTTCGGTTTCCAATCACCTACTTGAATCGGTCGATCCGAAACAATGCTATCTGGGCGATAGCCTTTTTCTAGAGCAGCGGTATAGACAAGTGGTTTAATGGTTGAGCCTGGTTGACGCCAGCCTTGTAGAGCACGATTGAATTTACTGTGATTAAAGTCAAAGCCACCGACCAATGCCTTAACAGCACCAGTTTCTGGATTCAAGGAGACCAGACTTCCTTGTAGTTTGGGAATTTGTCCCAACTGCCAATTACCATTCGCGGTCGGTATCAAACGAATGATATCGTTTTTATTGACAATTTGGCGGGCGTTGTCAGGAAAGTAACCGATACGATTGGCAGAAATATACTTGCGTGCCCAGCTCATCCCAGACCAACCAACGGTCACATTTTCACCAGAAGGCATTGTCGCCTCAAAACTGCGAGCATTAACCTTGGTGACTTTGGCAGGAGTCATATTGCTATAGCGGCGGAAATTTTCTAGCGGTTCATCATTTGCTTCAGCCCCGCGCCAACCATGACGATGTTCGTAAGCCACCAAACCGGTCAGTACCGCCGCTTCCGCATCTGTCTGTGCTTTGCTATCAACGGTAAGACGTACCCGCCATCCACTATGCATCACTTGCTCACCATAGCGATCAACTAAGGTAGAGCGTGTCATTTCTGCCAAATACGGCATATTGACGTCGAGCTTCTCTTTATAGAGGTTAATGCCTACTGGTGAGCTGATCGCTTCGTCGCGTTGTGCTTTAGTGATATAGCCTAATTCGTGCATGCGTCCAATGATCCAGTTGCGGCGAGTCAGCGCGCGACTGGGATTGGCAACAGGATTGTATTTAGAAGGGGCTTTGGGCAGGCCTGCCAACATTGCTGTTTCAGCAATAGTGAGGTTTTCTAGGGATTTACTATAGTATTTTTTGGCCGCCGCGCGGATACCATAAGCGCCTTCGCCTAGATAGATTTTGTTGACATAAAGCGTCAAGATATCATTTTTACTGAGCTCATCTTCTATTTTACGTGCTAAAAATAGCTCGACCAATTTGCGATTTAAGGTACGCTCTGGACTTAAGAAGTAGTTTTTGGCAACCTGCATAGTAATGGTAGAGCCACCCGTTTGGCTGTCGTCATCAGTTACTACTTCTGTCACCGCGCGACCAAGACCCTTAATACTAATACCGCTGTGCTGAAAAAAGGACGCATCTTCTGCTGCTAAAAAAGCATGAGTCAAATTTTCAGGAATATCTTCAAAAGTAACGGGTAAAGACAAACGGTTACCATATTGACCAATGAGTTTGTCATCACTACTATATATCTGTAATGGCATCTCTAAATTTGCTGTTTTAATCTCTTGAATGCTAGGCAGGGTAGGCGATAAATACATCGCCATCCCATAAAAACCAATGGGCACAGCAAGTGCTAAGATAACTGCCAATGCCAAGCAGGCAATAACAAGCCCCACCAAAAAGTGAATGAGACGGGCGGTAGCATTTTTTTTGGTCATAAGAAGACTTATCAATTAAAATTTGCAACAGATAATGTATTATACCTTGAACAAAATCAGCAGGTCATAATAAATGTGTAAGTTGACCTTAATAACTTATTTAAATGCTTGAATCTATCTGTTAAGTAAAGTATTGTACTGAATTATTACAAATAACTATCAGATTGTACACTTAATATAAGGTATAGAGTTTGTGAGGCTATTTACTTCAAAAAGTCGACATTTGATTGGTGTTGATATCTGTGCCACTTCAGTAAAGTTGGTTGACATAGAGCGCCAACAAGGTATGTTTCATCTAAAATCTTATGGCATCGAAAGACTGCCAGAAGGTATAGTTGTCGATAAACTTCTTGTAGACACCGAAGCGGTCGGTCATATTATTGCTGGCTTAGCTAAGCGCTGTCACGTCTCTGGTAGTAGTGCTGCAACTGCCGTATCAGGGTCAGCAGTGATTACTAAAATTATTGATATGGATGCTGCGCTAAGCGATGTTGAGCGCGAAGCTCAAATACGTTTAGATGCTGATCAATACATACCTTATCCATTAGAAGACGTCAACTTAGACTTTGAAGTTTTAGGACCTTCTTTAGTAAGTGATGATATGGTGCAAGTCTTACTTGCCGCATCACGCTCGGAGAATGTTGACCAAAGAGTTGATGCCTTGACCTTTGGTGGTCTTCAAACGAAGGTTATGGATATCGAATCTCATGCGATAGAACGTGCTTTTGGACTCATGGTAGATAACTTACCAAATGCCCCTGAATTAGTGGCTTTGATAGATATTGGTCATAATCAAACGACTTTATATATCGCTAAGAATGGTGAGTTTATCTATAGCCGTGAACAACTATTTGGTGGTGTTCAGTT